>NZ_JBGSXF010000438.1:0-10752 GCF_041751555.1 Persicitalea sp.
AAACTCCGCTTCGTGGCCGACAATCCTTTCGAACGACTTACCTACACGGAGGCGATCAGGATTCTGGAAAATTCCAAGCCGCACAAGCAGAAGAAGTTCCAGTACCACGTGAAATGGGGTGTGGACCTGCAGAGCGAGCACGAGCGGTATCTGGTTGAGAAGCACTTTGAGAAACCCGTGATCCTGACCAACTACCCGCGCTCGATCAAGGCCTTCTATATGAAGGTGGACGAAGCATCGGACGCAGCTCCCGCCCCCACCGTGCGGGCCATGGACGTACTGTTCCCCGGTATCGGCGAAATTATCGGCGGCAGTCAGCGCGAAGAAAACTACGACGTTCTGCTCGAGCGCATCCACGAGGTCGGCATCGAACCCGAAGTCTTGTGGTGGTATCTCGAGACCCGAAAATTCGGCACAGCCCCCCACGCGGGCTTCGGTCTTGGCTTCGAGCGCCTGGTTCAGTTCGTCACAGGCATGAATAACATCCGCGACGTCATTCCTTTCCCGCGTTTCCCTAAGAGTGCAGAGTTTTAAGGAATGGAGGCACAAAGGGGCAAAGTTCCAAAGGCACAAAGGGGCTTGCGCCAGATTCCGAACTACTATTTCAAAACCATACGGACATTTCACTTTGTGCCTATGTGCCTTTGGACCTTTGTGCCTCAAGCATAACGCCACCGAAACACCCCCATGCCACCACTAACGCTCCTCATCTTCCTCCTCATGGTTCCCGGCTTCGTGGTGGTGGGGGTGTACCTTGAGCGGAAGGTTTCGGCTTTTATCCAGGATCGGATGGGACCGATGGAGGTGGGGAAATGGGGATTGCTGCAACTCATTGCCGATCTTCTGAAACTATTACAAAAGGAAGACATCGTTCCCAAAGCCGCCGATAAATGGCTGTTTCTGGGGGCCCCTTTCGTAATTTTTGCGGCGGTGTTCGCAGCTTACGCGGTCATGCCATTGGCACCGGGGCTAAGCGGCTCGGGTGCAGCGGTGGGCGTATTTTACTCACTAACTATTTTGTCAGTGGATGTGATCGGCATTCTGATGGCAGGCTGGGGTTCGAATAACAAGTACGCGCTTTTCGGGGCGATGCGCGCTGTGGCGCAAATTGTCAGTTATGAAATACCGCTCGGGCTATCGGTGCTTTGCGTAGTGATGCTCACCCAAACCCTCGACTTGCAGGTCATTAGCTTCCAACAGGGAATTTATTCCCTTGAACCCGTTTATCTTTTTGGGTTAAAGGATTTGGGCGTAGACGTGACGCGAGTAGGCGGGTTTCTATCCTGGAACATCGTTAGGAACCCGTTCCTGCTCATTGTCTATGTCATCTTTTTCATCGCTTCGCTGGCCGAGTGCAACCGTGCTCCCTTCGACCTGCCCGAGGGTGAATCGGAACTGGTCGGCGGCTTTCACACGGAGTATTCGGGAATGCGCTACGCCCTGCTGATGCTGTCGGAATACGGAATGATGCTGCTGGTGTCGCTGCTGGGGGCGGTACTTTTCCTGGGTAGTTGGAACACGCCCTTTCCTAATATCGGCCCCGCCCGCCTGGCCGACTGGACGAGCGGTGAGCCAGGTACCTGGTTAGGATATATAATGGGGGCGTTTTGGCTGTTGTCCAAAGCCCTGCTAGGTGTGCTGGTACAAATGTGGGTTCGCTGGACACTGCCACGCCTGCGCGTGGACCAACTCATGTACCTCGGCTGGAAAGTACTGACGCCCGTGGGACTGGTGCTTTTCTTCGTATCGGGAGTGTGGCGGCTGTTGGGAGTATGACTCCATCCCAACTTTTGAGGAGACTCGCTGTCAGGCGTTAAAAACTTCCCAGAAGCTCGCACACAGGTTGTTTTCATTTTTTGGCAAACCAGCCTTATCTTTTTTTAGTTGTAGAGAATGTGTAAATTATGATTTTTATAAAACCCCAAAAATACGATTGAAATGAAAAAATACTGCTTGCTTATCGCCCTGTTCGTCGGCGGCTTTACGGCTTCGACAAATGCTCAAAAATCCTCCAACCCCGCTGCCAAAGGTTTCAACGCCGACGGCTCCGACGCTAAGGCGGTTGCCCTCGCCGATGCCGCGATGGACGCAATGGGCGGGCGCAAAAATTGGGACAATACGCATTACATTACCTGGAATTTCTTCGACAACCGCCGCCTGACCTGGGACAAATGGACGGGTGACGTGCGGGTAGAGAATTTGAAGAATGACCAGACGGTGTTGCTGAACGTGAATACCGACAAGGGCCGCGTAATGAAAAACGGCCAGGAAATCACCCAGCCCGACTCAGTGGCCAAGTACGTGAAACAAGCCAAGAGTGCCTGGATCAACGATTCGTATTGGCTGTTGATGCCGTACAAGCTGAAAGATTCGGGCGTCACGCTGAAATACATGGGCGAGGATAAAACTGAAGATGGCGCCGCCGCCGAGAAATTGCAGATGACCTTCGAAGAAGTGGGCGATACGCCGCAGAATAAGTACTACGTTTGGATCAGCCCCGATTCTAAAATGGTGACGCAGTGGGCGTATTTTTCCAAAGCCGACAACGACAAGCCTAACTTCACGATGCCCTGGAAATCTTACAAGCCCTACGGCAAAGTGATGCTCTCCGGCGACCGCGGTCAGCGGCAACTAACGGACATCCAGGTATTCGACAAACTTCCAAAATCTGTATTCGAGTCGTTCGAGAAACCTTCCTTGTAATACTAAAATACACACAGGTGCATATGCGAACTATACGTTGACGTAGGTGCGCGTGTACGACGACACGATAAAAGGATACCTGCAATTTTTTTTAAAAAATGAACACCCAGATCCAAACTGCAGCAACGGTTTCCACTAAAAAATCCATCGGCAAAACGGGCGTCCTGATTGTCAACCTCGGCACACCCGATAGTCCGAATACGCCCGATGTGCGCAAGTACCTGCGGGAATTTTTGATGGATGGCCGCGTGATCGACATCTCGTACACCTCGCGCTGGATGCTCATAAATCTGATCATCGCGCCTTTTCGTGCTCCCAAATCATCCAAAGTCTATAAGGAATTGTGGACCGATGCTGGTTCTCCGCTGAAGACTTATGGTTATGCGGTGGAGGAAATGCTGCAAAAAGCCTTGGGTAATGACTACGTGGTAAAGTTGGCAATGCGCTACCAAAGCCCAAGTATTCAAAGTAGTTTGGACGAATTGCGGCAACTGGGACTTTCCAAAATCACCGTCATCCCGTTTTTTCCTCAGTACGCTTCGGCTTCTACGGGTTCGGTTTATGAGGAAGTCATGCGAATTCTGGGTCAGTGGCAGGTAATTCCCGAAGTTCGATTTTTGAATCGCTTTCTGGATCACCCGAAATTCATCGAGGGTTTCGTACGGGCGGGTAAAAAGTACCTGGCCGAGCGCGACTACGACCACATTTTGTTCAGCTACCATGGTCTGCCTGAGCGGCAAATATTGAAAGGTGACTACACTGGGAAGCAATGCCAACTAGGAAAATGCTGTGATACTGCCAATCGCCACAATCAGTTTTGCTACCGCGCGCAGTGCTTCGAGACGACTCGCTTGTTAGTCAAAGAGATGGGCTTGACTGAAGGTACTTATACGACCGCTTTCCAATCGCGTCTGGGCAAAACACCCTGGATTAAGCCCTACACCGACGACATTATCAAGGAACTGGCCGGACGCGGTGTCAAGAGCGTGCTGGCATTTTCGCCCTCCTTCGTAGCCGACTGCCTGGAAACGACCATCGAGATCGGTGATGAGTACAAAGAGTTATTTGAAGAAAACGGCGGCAAACATTGGCAATTGGTAGAAAGCCTGAACGACAGCGACATCTGGGTCGAGACGCTGGTGGATTTAGTGAAGGAGGGGTAGGGAAGGGACAAAGGCACAAAGGCACAAAGGCACAAAGTTAAGCGGTTCAGTAGTAGCAAAGTTCTAAAACCAAACAAACAAACACATAAGCAAATCCACAACCTTCCATGAAAGTAGCCATTATCTCCACTTCCCCACGCCAGAACAGCAATTCTCTTAAAGTAGCCAAGTACCTCAAATCTTTGATTTCCGCGCACGAGAGCGATACGTCGCTTGTAGATTTTAGGGAAATCGACATCCCAATGGTCGGGCAGGGTACTTTGGACGAAGACAATCTATCCGATTTTCAAGAAAAGTTGATAACGGTTTGGGGCGACGCCGACCTGGTAGTTATGGCTGCACCCGAGTACAACTGGATCACGAGCGGTCAGCTCATCAATGCGCTGCATCAGTTAGGGAAAAAGCCGTTTTTACACTTATTCAACAATAAAGTATTTGCTTTGGTCGGTGTTTCGGCGGGCCGCGGCGGGCGACAGCCGTGCATCGAAGTAAGTATGATTATCAACAAACTTATCGGCTTCACCAAGCAGGAAGCTATAGTTTCACCCCTATTCTTCGAGTCGCACGAAACGGGTAAGAACCTGGAAGAAGACGGAACGCCCACGGGGAATGAAACCTATACAAAAGGCATGATCGAGTTCGTGGACTATACTCTCCGCATTGCGAAGCGATGGCATGAAGTAAAGTGAGGGATTTTACTTCAAAACCCCCTCTTTTTCATATAGTCCTACCAGCGTAGAAACGGCATAATCCACTTCCGCTTTGGTGTTGTACTTTCCAAAAGAAAACCGGACATTGCCCCGTCCGGGGCTGACATTCAACGCCCCCAACACGTGCGAGCCAACATTAGAGCCACTCGAGCAGGCACTACCGCCTGACGCAGAAATCCCGGAGATATCGAGATTGAATAGCAGCATGTCGTTCAATTCCGAAGAAGGCAGGCTAACATTCAGTACCGTGTAAAGACTATTTTCTAAATCCGCCGAACTACCATTGAAAGATACTCCTTCAATATTCGCGCGAAGCTGCGCGATCATGTATTTCTTCAATTCCTCGATATGCCGACGGTGGTTATCCATGTCTCGGTAAGCGATTTCGAGGGCTTTGGCCAGTCCCACAATACCATACACATTCTCGGTGCCGCCGCGCATATTCCGCTCCTGCGCCCCACCGAACATAAATGGTTCGATCTTGGTACCGGGCCGCACGTACAGAAACCCGACGCCTTTGGGTCCGTGAAACTTATGCGCTGCACCGACTATAAAGTGGGCTTTCATTTCCTGCAAATCATGGGTATAATGGCCCATCGTCTGCACGGTGTCGCTGTGCAGGATGGCGTCGTACTCAGCACAAAGCTCGCCGACGACTTGTAGATCGAGCAGATTACCGATTTCGTTATTACCTTGCATGAGAGACACTAGTGAGCGCGGGTTGCTGCTTAGCAGTTCTTGCAAATGCGCCAAGTCCACGCTTCCCTTTTCGTCCAGTCGCACCATGCTCAACGCTACTTTTTCCTGCTTGTGCAGATGTTCCAGCGTGTGCAACACCGCGTGATGCTCTACGGGAGAGGTGATCGCGTGAGTCAGGCCCAGCGTTTCGATGCTGCTCCTGATGGCGGTGTTGTCCGCCTCGGTGCCGCCGGAAGTGAAGAATATCTCCGCTGGGGCCGCATTCAGTAACCCGGCTACTGTCTTTCGCGCCCGCTCGATGGCCGACCGCACCGCCCGCCCGTGCGCGTGGATAGACGAAGGATTACCGAATTGTTCGGTCAAAAAGGGCATCATCGCATCCAGGACTTCGGGGTCCAGGCGGGTCGTGGCGGCGTTATCGAAAAAAACTTTCAATTTCTGTTTAACTGTTGAATCGTGTAGTCGTTGAATTGTTGTGGATTTGTGGATGGGTCGATTTGGCAGCTGTAATGCCAATCTGCTTATCATGCCTCACTTTTCCACAATATAGAAGACAGCTTTAGACAATACGACCTTTTAAGACAGCAAAAGGAACGATTGGGGGCAAGGGAGGTGAGAAATAAGCTGCCGCCCACCTCCACGTGTTTGCCAACTTTTTGATGTTCTTCAGACAGATCGCAAACATAGCCTACATCGAAAGAGTCGATCGTACCCGGTACATGCATCATGATATAATAGCGGGCAAAAGTCGAGTCGTAGAGCACGACTCCTCGCCGATCCGTAAGTTCTCCTGTCTTTTTCCCGCATTCTGAGCAGGAAAGCACTTCATCCTTATCAACCTTGTCCTTTGTACAGGAAACAACCAAAGTCAGCAGAGCCAAAACGAAAATCCCAAGGTACTTTTTCATAAACATAATTTTTAGGTTGAGTTTATGAAAAGAGCATCATTGACAGGAAAAGGTTGGAACTCCCCCTCCGCCTATTTAGTCACTTCGTGCCTCAAAAAACTAAACCCTTTCCGACATCGCTTCCTTAATGTCTGAAATGATCTTATTGGCAAGATTGTCCGCCGTCGCTAATGTCTCGGACTCAGAATAAATGCGGATGATGGGTTCGGTATTGGACTTGCGCAGGTGTACCCACTCTCTATCAAACTCGATGCGGACACCGTCGATGGTGTTGATCGGCTGCTTGTGGTAACGCGACTTGATGCGTTCCAGGATAGCATCCACGTCCGTCTCCGGCGTGAGTTCGATTTTATTTTTTGAAATGTTGTACTTCGGGTAGGTGCCGCGCAGAAAGGAGGCTGATTTACCGAATTTGGCCAAGTGACTTAAAAACAGTGCAATACCTACCAGCGCGTCGCGCCCATAGTGCAATTCGGGATAAATAATACCCCCATTCCCCTCGCCACCGATGACCGCGTCGTTGGCCTTCATCATTTCTACCACGTTGACTTCTCCCACAGCGGAGGCAAAGTACTTCCCGCCTGCTTTCTCAGTCACATCGCGCAGGGCCACGGTAGAAGATAAGTTAGAAACGGTGTTGCCGACTTTATTCTTCAGAACATAGTCCGCTACGGCTACCAATGTGTATTCCTCGCCGAAAGGCGAGCCGTCCTCCGAAATCAGGGCGAGACGATCCACGTCGGGATCGACTACAATGCCCAGGTTGTAGGAGCCGTTTTTGATTTCCTGCCGAATCTCGCGCAAGTGTTCGGGCAGTGGCTCAGGATTGTGGGCGAAGTTTCCCGACGGATCGCAGTTGATTCTAAATATATTTTCCGAATTCACGCCCAGCGATTCCAGCAGCATGGGTATCACGATGCCGCCGGTAGAATTAACGGCGTCCACCGCGATGCGGAAATTGGCCGCAGCGATAGCTTTTCGATCCACCAAATCCAGATCTAAAATCAGGTTGATGTGCTTGGCCAGGTAGCTTTCATCGGTGCGGTAGCCGCCCAACTTCTTTACTTCCACAAAATCGAAGTCCTCCGCCTCAGCCAGCCGCAGTAATTCCGCGCCGTCTTCGCCGGAAATAAATTCACCCGCTTGATTAAGCAATTTCAGGGCGTTCCACTGCATGGGGTTATGGCTGGCCGTGAGGATAATTCCTCCGGCGGCCTCCTCAGCTGTCACGGCGATTTCGACGGTTGGTGTAGTTGAAAGCCCCAGGTCGATTACATCCCAGCCGACACCTTGTAGCGTGGCAGCTACGAGCCGACTGACCATACCACCCGACAACCGGGCGTCGCGGCCAATTACGATAGAATTACTTTTGGGGGCCGTGCGGCGCAGCCAGGTGGCGTAGGCAGCGGCGAATTTCACAACGTCAATAGGAGTCAAGGCATCACCGATTTGCCCACCGATGGTGCCTCTGATTCCTGATATAGATTTAATGAGCGTCACTTCTTGTTTTACTTGGTGGGACAACAAAAGTAGCTATTTAAATGCCATTTGCCCCATTTTAGCCCGCAACTTCTTCGATTTCTACGTAAGCGGTAAGTACGGCTGCGGCATTCCCCTGAAAAGTCCCCATTACGGGGGCCAATTGATCAGAATCGGCGGATGCGCCCAAACAAACGTGGTTGTTAATCATCGCCCGCCCTTCCGTGGGATCGAAGCCGCGCCATCCCGCCCCAGGCAGAAATACCTCCACCCAAGCGTGTAGTTCGTGAGCCTGGGCAGGATTGCCATACAGATAGCCGCTGACGAAGCGGGCTGCGACACCCAGGCTGCGGCAAGCCGCGATGAACAGGCTCGAATAGTCGCGGCAAGAACCTTTCTGCCCGCGCAGGGTAGTTTCGGGCGGAAAAGCCCGGCCCTCGGCCCGATGTTGGTAAAAGAAATTGTCATGAATGTGTTGACTCAAAAGTGTCAGGAAGGGCACCGTGGCCCAATTGGCCTGGGTGGCGATCTGCCGGGCAAATTGCTCGACGTAAGGCGTAATTTCGTGGCGGCTCAGGTACGGGGCCAGGTACTTCTGTGCTCGATCGGGATAGCGAAAAGGAATGTTCTGGGTTTCAAAAGGAAAGAGGACGAAGTCGAAAACGTTGAACGGATCTGAGCGAAGCGTCATTTCGGCTTCCACGGTAAAGAAGCTGGTATTGAAGGCGAAGTAAGCCACTTGCTGGACGTTACCTTCCTCGTCTACGTTTCGAACTACCTTAGAAGGCAGCGGGTCAATGTGCAGCGCGTAGTTTAGAATTTGCTGGTGCGGGTAGGTTTTGGGGTACAGGTACAGAACGTGCGGCCCAAGCGCCACGGGCTGGTCGTAAGTGTAGCGCAGGGAATGCTTGACCCGTAGATTCATGAGGTTTCGAATGATTTTGATAAAATTGGCTCCATCCATTCCGTCGGAAGTTTTTGGACGGAGTTCTGCAACAGCACGCTCCACTGCTTAGCAACGAAGTCCAGGTCGTCTTTTTCAAAACGATGTTCCACCATGCGGAAGCCATCTTTTTCATACATGATCACGTCGATCGGATAATCGACATCATTGGAACTCACCCGCGTGGAATCGAACGACAGGAAGCCGATCTTCAAAGCATCCTGTAACGTAGAATCATAACGCAAACTTCGATAAAGCAACGGCTTGCCATAACCCGAGTTGCCAATGATAAAAAACGGTGAGCCCTGCCCGACTTCCACCCAGTTGCCTTCAGGATAGAGCAGAAAAAGCTTGTGTTCGTCGTCGTCTTCTAGCTGTCCGCCCACTATGGAAAACAGGTTGAACGCCAGCCCCGCCTGACTCAGGGCGGCCTGGTCTTCGGTGGCTACCCGCCGTACCTGCGCTCCGAAGGCATTGACGGCTTTATAAAGTTTATTGAAGCTGTGGTCCTGCTCCTCCAATACCTCTTTAAAGTACGTAATGGCTTTGTCGCGCACCGAGCGTAGCCCCGACGTCATGATAAACATCGAGTGATGCTCGAACTGATGCACCGAGATTTTCTTATTGGTAGAAACCTCGGTGCCCGAGGTCAACCGCGTGTCGGCAATAGCCACTAGGCCCGAAGCCACTTTTATACCTAAACAGTAGGTCATAGTTTTCAACGATAGAATGACGGTGTCGCCCGTGCGGTGAATGATAGAACAAAGCGTAATCACTTTTCTATCATTCTACCATTCACTCATTCAAAATTAGTTGAGCCGGAACGCCTGAAACTGGTGGCCGTTTTGGCTTTGGTATTGTCCCATCGTGCCTTGGACTTGGGACTGAATAGGTTTGGCGTCGAAGTACATGTCGAAAATGGCGCTATCCACCTCATTGTTGAGGCTTTGGAAATTGTCCAAATACTGGTGCAAACCCGTTTTGAAAATATCCTCGGCATTAGTGAACTCAATGTCCGAACGTAGTTTGCTAATTGCCTTCTCCGCCGGATTGCTAAAACCCCGCTCGGGCGTAGAGCCCGCAATAGCGTAGAGTGAAAGCTCGGCCTGCCGCACGCAGTAGGCGATGGAGCGCGGGAACAATTTATCCAAAATCAGGAACGAAACGATGTTCATCGGCGTGAGGGCCGCGTGAGTCTGGCGGTACATGCTATAAGCGCTCACCGATTTCAGCACGGCGGTCCACATCATCAGATCGAGCGTGGAGCCGACGCCGCCGATGTCGGGCAACAGCGTAAAGTACTTCACATCTAAGAAGCGCGACGACTTGTCAGCCCGCTCCAGGTGCCGCCCCAGCCGCCCGAAGTGCCAGGCCTCGTTGCGGGTAATAGTCGAGTCCACCACGCCGTGAAAAAGCTGGCAACGCCGCTTGATTTCGGCGAAGAAATCCTGCATCAGGTCGAGGTTGCGGAAATTATCGGTGGGCGTGCTGCGGATGAAAAGGTAAAACTCGTTAATGCTCTCCCACATTTCTTTCGAGATGCTCTCGCGGATGGTACGGGCGTTCTCGCGGGCCTCATAAAGACAACTCACTACTGAATTGGGATTACGCTTATCAAAGGTCATGAAGTAGATAACATCCTCACGGGTAGTCTTTTCAAAGTATTCTTCGAACAGAAAATTGTCCGCCGTGGCGGTCAGTAGTGGACCCCATTGCTCGTCCACATCAGGCGGTAAGTCGAGAGCCATGTTAAAATTTACGCCCACGAAACGGGCGTAATTTTCCACCCGCTCCATGTAACGGTTCATCCAGTATATCGAGTTGGCAACGCGGCTCAGCATAAGGTCATTTCTGTTTGTAAGCGTCGAATATCCTTAAAATTTCTTTAAGCGGCACGGTTGTTAGGGGAAATAATATTCCGGCAAAAGTTGTAAATAAGGAATGTTCTATTTTTTGTGGAAAGAGTGCAGACAGTAAAGCGACGACCCAATTATCTCAGAATCTTGAACCACTCCTCCACCGCTGGTCCACTCAGCGAGAAAAGCAGATTGGGAAAAAGTCCCAGCAGTAGTGTAAGCAACGCCAAAACCACCAAAATCCCCATTTCCCGACGCGTGAGATCGGTCAGAGCAACCGCTTGTACCGTG
>NZ_JBGSXF010000439.1:0-10571 GCF_041751555.1 Persicitalea sp.
TGAAGCGAGAAGCGGGTAATGGCTACGATTCCGCCGACTACCGCCACCGCGATGCCGATGTACATAAATGCCTCAGAATACGTGATAGAAGGCGATTTGAAGAGGAAGCCCGCCATCACTGCTCCGACATTTCCGCCAGCGCCAACAATGCCGCTGACCGAACCCAGTGCCTTCCGGTTGACGAAGGGCACCATGGCATAAGTAGTGCCATTAGCCATTTTGAGGAACATGGCGAAGGTAATCATGGCAATAATCGCCAATGTAATGTTGTCGGTCAGGCCAAAGTAGATGATACCCAGTCCTTCCAATACCAACAGTCCGGCCAGCAGGAGGCCCTTGCCGGACATTCCAAAGCGATTACCGACTTTGTCGGCCACATAACCGCCCATGGCGCGGGCGAAGAGGTTCATGAAACCGAAAGAACCCGCCAGAATGCCAGCCATTGTCAGACTTGCGCCGTATTTTTCGGCAAAATAAAGGGCCGCTACGTTGTCGAACGTAACCTCGATGCCGAAGCAGGCACCATAGGCCAGAAAAAGAATCCAGGTACGGTAGTCCTTAGCGGCCTCGCCAAGGGAGCTCTCTTTCTTGTTGACGACGCGGTCAGGCAGTTCGTCAAAATTTCCGGCGGGCGTATCTTTGGTGTAAAACCAATACAGCGCGGCAATGACCAGCAGCAATACCCCCGGCACGATCATCGCCAGCCGCCAGGCCGCACTTGGCAGGTAGCCCAGGCCTATGAATCCGGCGAAAATCAGCGGCATCACCATGTTAGTGACGCCACCGCCCAAGTTGCCCCAGCCGCCCGTCACGGCATTGGCCGTGCCGACGATCCTCTTGTCGAACATCACTGAAGTGTGGTACTGCGTAATGACGAAAGATGCCCCGATGACGCCGATCGCCAGGCGGAAAAGCAGAAAGGTTTCGTAGTTGTAAGACAAGCCGACCGCCATGACGGGAATGGCGCAAATCGTCAGCAGTGCCGTATAGGTTTTGCGGGGTCCCCAGGTATCACAAATCCGACCGATCAGTACGCGGGCGATCACGGTGGCGGCCACGGAGGCAATGATGATATTGCCTATTTGCTCTTTGTCCAGGCCAAGATCGTCCTTAATGACTTTCATCAGGGGCGCCAGGCCGAACCAGCCAAAGAAGCACATGAAAAAGGCCATCCAGGAGAGGTGAAACGTGCGCATCTGCACGCCCTTGAAGCTGAATACGTTTAATTTTTTGAGAGGTTCCATTTTTATCAATTTTGAATGAGTGAATGAGTGAATGAGGTTTGGGTAATTGTCTCATGGCCAACAAATTTGGTGTTTTATCGCCACCTTTCAATTGCCTAGTTCAAACTTGGGACTGGGGTGCGTATCGCGTATCATTTTACCAAAAAAGATGGGGTAATATTTATCATCAGATACGCCCAGTTAGCACCCGGCCTTGGGTCGGTCACGGCTTTAACGGCGGCCAATGACGGGCTACTGAAATAATGCGCATAGCCGAACTGCATTCCCACATTAGGCATCATCCTGTAGTTCAGGATAAGGTCGAACTCGCTGCCGAACGACTTGCTGCTAAGAGGCTTGTCACCTACCTGTACTTCGTTGGGGCTTTGAAAAACGTGATAATCTGCCGTGCCGCTTATCTTTTTGGTGAGTGTAAAGGTCGATTTGAGGTAATAGTTGACCAGGCCACCCAGGCCAAAGCCGTTGGCTACGTAGAAGTAGTCCATTTGTCCCCAAAACTTATGCGGCGTACCATAAAGTGGATCAAAGCGGTGGGATCGACTGTCATCTGGGGCATTGCCTGAAAGATAGTCCACGCCGGGCCCGAACGCGAAGTTCGGGCTAACATTATAGCTAGTGCTAACAGAGGCCGAGGAAGCATTGAGGGTATTGCCGTCTTTATCTTTCCCGGTTTGGAGGTAAGCACTTGCCGTCAGGGAAAGGTTTTTGCCAATTTTAGTATTGATATACGGCCCTAGTGTCACCCGGTTCCAGGTACCTTTTTCCAGGACTTTATTGCCCAGGCTGTCGGGCGAGTAGCGATTGAAATCATCCTTCACAATCAGGAAAGCGGCCGTACCTTGTTTTAGTTTTTTGCCCAGGTGCAGAAATTGCAGTGATTTGTAAGACGTCCCGATCCCGTTCGTACCGGCCGGATAGCCCGTTGGGATTCCGTTGTAAATCTGCCCGCTCAGTGACTCACGGTTCTGATTATACGCAGCTCCCAGATGGGCGGAAAAGCCGTTCCGCTCGTACTTCAGAACGGCGGCGTCGTGTCGGCGGGCCTGTTGCAGCCAGTCGAGGTTGCCAAGCAGGCGGCTGTCGTCGTAGAGCAGTTCCTGCCGCCCTATTTTGAGCGAAAGGTTACGGCCATTATTAGTACCCGCCGTATCCAGCAGACCGATTTCGGCCCAGGCCTGATGCACCATCAGGCCGTCAAGATTAGGGTTGGTAACGCCATTATTGGTAGATGCATCCTGTCCCCAGACCCGTACATCCTGTACTGTCACGAAAAACTTGATGCGGTCTTTCTCGTAACCCACATCGAGCCGTGTACGCTGAGAAGTGAAAAGAGCTGCATCCTGCGATTCGGTGAGCGGGCGCGCAAAGCCATCGCGAAGTTCGGTGCGGGTGCGCACTTGCCCTGATAAGGTAAATTGGGCCTTGACACGCGCGGGCATTATTCCCAGCAAGACCATGGACAGGCCAAGCGTGTTTATAAATTTTTTCATAAAGTATTCAATCAAATAAATGAAAAGTAAAGCGCGTAAAATTCCTGTAAAGTCTTCATATCGAAGACTATCGTAATAGCAAATCGGGCTTTCAGGGACTCGCGGCAGTCCGAAGCAAACGGAAGTAATTTGGGTTATCGGATTTTTTTCATTTTCTTTGAATTGTTTGTGTTAAACATAGACAAACCCTGTATAGGCCGATCAAAAGGTACCCCCATACCTGATCGGCCTTTTTTATTAGGCCATTACGGGTGCTGATAATATCGAGAGGTTTTGCAATTGGGTCCGCACATAAGTCGGATGCACCGCAACTACCTCCCCAATTACCAGCACCGCCGGGCCATCCAGGCCAGTGTCGGCCAGCCTTGAATCGTCGCAAGTGGCCCCCACCCCTTGCTTTTGCTGTCGAAATTCCTCTACCAGATACGGCATTTCCTGTACTTGGCCCACCACGCACGTTTCGTTGGTGCGCGTACCGTTTTGTATCACGGCCATCGGCAGGGCGCCCCGCCCGATTCGTGTATACAAGTCGCAGATTTCATTTAACTTTTTCATTCCCATCAGTACTACCACTGTGGCGTTCGACTGCGCGGCCAGGTGAAGGTCGTCGGAGAGTGCACCCGAACGCGTGGTCGCTGTGATGACCCAGAAGCTCTCACTGATACCCCGTCGGGTGACCGGAATGCCCTGCGAAGCGGGAACCGCTACGCAACTTGTGACACCCGGCACTACTTCACAAGTGATGCCCAGTGCCTGCACAAATTCGATTTCTTCGTGACCCCGCCCGAATACGAATGGGTCGCCGCCTTTGAGCCTCACGACATGGCCTCGTTTGCGGGCAAGTCGCGCAATAAGCGTGTTGATTTCCTCTTGCCGGAATGAAATTCGTCCGGCTCGCTTGCCCACATACATTTTCAAAGTATGCGATGGACAGTGGTCCAGAAGTTGGCGGTTGGCCAGGTCATCGTATAAAACTACGTCGGCTTTCTCAAGCGCTCTGATCCCTTTTAAGGTAATCAGTTCTTCGTCGCCCGGTCCCGCCCCCACGAGTGTCAGCTTCGGTTTCATAGTGCTATAGTAAAAGAGTGTTCAAATATTAGAATTGTACAATCAATAGTTAATTGTAATTACCCCAAGTGATGAATCAAATTTAGATCATTAATTTTTAATAACAACGATTTCTCCAAAAAAAAGACTGAAATAATAATCAATTAGAAAATAAAAAGTTAGGATTTCATAAAATGACCGCTTAATTTTGATCTGTACTTTTTAAGCATAGAAACGGGGGTTTATTTAAAAAGTACAAATAAAATACAGGGTTTTACAAATTAACTAGTTAGTATTAACTATGAACACAAACAAAACAAAGCACATCGTCGTGGTAGGCAATGGCATGGTAGGCTATAAGTTTTGCGAGAAACTTTTGGGCCGAATAGAATCCCAAGCCGAAAGTCACTTCGAGTATAATGTAACAGTTTTTGGGGAAGAGCCCCGTGCGGCCTACGATCGCGTACATCTTAGTTCCTATTTCGATGGGAAATCTGCAGATGATCTTTTGCTGGCTCCAGTAAGCTGGTATGAGGAAAATGCAATCTCACTTTATTTATCCGATCCGGTAGTAGCTATAGACCGTGAAGCCAGGACTGTTCGATCACATCACGGACACGTAGTTAATTATGACTATTTGGTGTTGGCAACAGGCTCTGGAGCCTTCGTTCCGCCTATTTCGGGTGTCGAAAAAGAAGGGGTATTCGTTTATCGTACCATAGAGGACCTCGAGATGATGGATTCTTACGCCAAACGAGCCAGAAAAGGTGCGGTAATTGGCGGCGGATTGCTTGGGTTGGAAGCGGCAAAGGCTTTGCTTGATTTAGGTATGTCCGAAGCCCACGTGGTTGAGTTTGCCCCACGGCTAATGCCCAGGCAGATCGACGCGGCGGGTTCCGATTTGCTGCAAAATCAGCTTGAAGAGCTGGGGTTGCATGTGCATCTATCTAAAAGTACGCGCGAGATTACGGGCGAAGGCTGCATTAACGGCTTGCAATTTGAAGACGGCGAAAAGCTAGACGTGGATATGCTTGTGATATCAGCGGGTATTCGTCCGCGCGACGAGCTTGCCAGGCACGCCGGACTCGAAACGCATCCGCGCGGTGGTATAGTAGTCAATGAGCGTCTGCAAACTACCGATCCCACCATCTACGCTATCGGCGAATGCGCTCTGGCCCACCATATGATATATGGGCTGGTGGCACCCGGCTACGAAATGGCCGATGTGGTCGTGACTCAGCTAATGGGCGGTGAAAAGGAATTCAAGCCATATGATATGTCCACCAAGCTGAAATTGATTGGCGTGGATGTGGCTAGTTTTGGTGACCCATTTATTGAAGAACCAGCTTGTCGCACCATTCGCTACGAGAATAAGGCGAAGGGCGTGTATAAACGCATTAACATTTCCGAAGATGGCAAGCACCTGCTGGGCGGCATACTCATCGGCGACGCGGAGCAGTACAATATGCTGCTCCAGACCTGTAAAAACAAAACAGTCCTGCCGCCCGATGCCGAAGACCTCATTCTAGGTTCGCGTGGCGGTGAGGAAGCCGGAGCGGGCGTAATGGGCCTGCCCGATGAGGCTCTTATATGCTCGTGTGAGGCAATTACGAAGCAGATGCTTTGCCACGAAGTAGAAGTGAATGGTCAGACGACCGTCGATGCTCTCAAAAAATCCACCAAAGCCTGCACAGGTTGCGGCGGCTGCACACCTCTGGTAAAAGATTTGATTCAGGGTGTGATGAAGGCTCAGGGCCTTTATGTACGGAATATAATCTGCGAACACTTCGACTACAGCAGGCAGGAATTACTTGACTTAGTCAAGATGAACGACCTGCGCACTTACAATACAGTGCTGGATCAGTTCGGCACGGGTGATGGATGTGAAACCTGCAAACCCGTAGTAGCTTCACTACTAGCCAGTCTGTGGAATGAGAACGTTCTGGAAAAAGGCCGTGCCCCGGTGCAGGATTCCAACGACCGCTTCCTGGCCAACATACAAAAAGGAGGTACCTACTCGGTAGTACCCCGGATTCCAGGCGGCGAAATCACTCCCGAAAAACTGATCGTGATCGGTGCCGTGGCCCAGAAGTACGGGCTATATACTAAGATTACGGGCGGGCAACGAATCGATATGTTCGGAGCGCACCTGGGCGACTTACCCGACATTTGGGAGGAGTTGATAGTAGCAGGTTTCGAGAGTGGCCACGCCTATGGGAAAGCCCTGCGGACGGTGAAGAGTTGCGTGGGTACTACCTGGTGCCGGTACGGCGTACAGGATGCCGTGAGTTTTGCCGTCCGCGTCGAGAACCGTTACAAGGGACTTCGCTCCCCACACAAACTAAAATCTGCCGTATCGGGCTGCACGCGTGAGTGCGCCGAGGCGCAGAGTAAAGACTTCGGCATCATTGCTACTGAGAAGGGCTGGAATCTGTACGTCTGCGGCAATGGGGGGACGAAGCCGCAACACGCGCAGTTGCTAGTTACCGACGTGGACGACGAAACCTGTATTAAGTTGATCGACCGTTTCCTCATGTTCTATATCAAAACCGCCGAGCCACTGATGCGCACCGCGCCCTGGCTTAACAAAATGGAGGGGGGCATCGCCTATCTCAAAGCCGTGGTAGTAGATGACGTACTGGGCATCGCCGAAGAATTGGAACACGAAATGCAGGCCTTAATCAATGTGTATGAATGCGAGTGGAAAAAAGTGGTCGAAACCCCCGAGCTCCGGAAGCAATTTACTCACTTCGTAAACGCGCCGGCAAAAAAAGACCCGACGGTTGCCTTCGAGGAGTTACGCGGGCAAAAGCGGGCTAAGGAATGGGCATAAAAGAGTTTAGGAGTTGATACTTTTTACTTACGCCTGAACTTTAAAATGGAACGCCAGCCCGATCATAAACTTTAAACTTATAAAAATATGAATCTCACAATAGAACAAAACGATACACTTACCTGGCACCTGGCCTGCCATGCAGCAGATGTTCCCGTAGACGGCGGCGTTTGCGCGCTGATCAAAGGCCGGCAGGTTGCTATTTTTAATTTTGCCCGCCGGGTCGAATGGTACGCCACTGATAACGAATGCCCTCACCGTCAACAAATGGCTTTGTCGCGCGGTATGATCGGCAGTCAGGGTGGGGAGCCGAAGGTAGCCTGCCCTTTTCACAAGAAAACATTTTCACTGCAAACGGGAAAATGCCTCAGCGATGAGGGGTACGAGATAAATACCTACGCCGTAAAGGTGGAAAACGGCCTTGTCTATGTGGCATTATAATAGATTATGAATCCTCTCGACCATCAGGTGGCGCAACGGCTCACGCAGTACTATGTTTTGGCGCTATTATTGGTAGCCCTCCTGACAATCAGTGCATTGTTCTTCGTAAAAAGAACGCTTCGCGACCTCGATGACGATGGGCGGGTGGTGAATGTAGCGGGAAGGCAGCGAATGCTCAGCCAACGGCTTACCAAGCTGGCGGTGCTACGCACTCAGGAAATCCCCTATACCGATCCTGGTGACTTCGACCAGTCATTGACACTATGGCGCGCGAGCCAGGAACAGTTACGGGAGGGGAGGCTTCAGATGGAAAAGGAATACGTTGTGCGAAAAAGTCTGCTGTTAGATAGTATGTTCGCGAAAGTGCAACCCGTTTTTGAATCCATGTACGGACGTCTTGAAGTCATTGGCTCGGAAAAGCCTTCGGCTGACACAAAGAAGGAAGCGTTGCGCGTGGTTTTGGCGAAAGAGCCGATATTCCTGCGGCAGATGGACGCCATCGTCTTCCGCTTTGATGCCGAAAGTCTGGAACGGGTGCAATACCTCGAGCGCGTGGAATGGTTGCTGACCATAGCCACGCTTACTGTTCTGTTTTTGGAAGGTTTATTTGTATTTCGGCCTGTGGTAAGCCATACCAAGCAGGTAGTTCGCCAATTGACCGAATCAGAAGGAGAGCTGAAATATATCAACCAACGTCTGGAAGAAACCAACCAGCAATTGGTAAGTGCTCAGGAAAAGCTGGTTCGGACTACGAGGGAGAAATACGAGTTGCAGTTGGCCGAGGAAACGGTGCGTTCGGCGGCACTGCTGGAAGGGCAGGAGGAAGAGCGGAGGCGCTTTGCCCGGGAACTGCACGATGGTATCGGGCAGATGTTGACAGGCCTGAAACTGCACGTTGAAAAAATCAGGCAAATGCCTGCGGCAAATGAAAAACAGCGGCAGCGCGTGGAAGATCTGCGTGATTTGTTGCAGGAAACAATTCAAAACACCCGTGAAGTGGCTTTCAATCTCATGCCATCCGTGTTGGGTGACTTTGGCCTGGAAGCAGCACTAAAACTGCTGACAGAGCAAACCGCCAGATCGTCGGGAATGGTGGTAGAGTTTAAGGGAACGAAAGAGCCCGCACGGTTGATTCCCGTGCAGGAGATCGGACTCTACCGCATTGCCCAGGAAGGACTGAACAATGCAGTGAAGTACTCGGAAGCTGAACGGATCGAGATCGTCTTTAAGAAAAGTACTTCCGAAATCTGCCTTTCCGTGAAAGACAATGGCAAAGGTTTCAGAGTTGCGGATATTCCGAAGCGGGAAACCTATTCCCTGACCCACAACGGTATCGGGAATATGAGAACAAGGGCACGGTTGCTCAATGGAATTTTGACAATTAGTTCAAGGAGTAGCAAAGGCAGTAAAGTTGAGGTTAAGATATTTATATAATCCATTATGAATCAAAGCTATGTTGAATGACAAACCGATACGTATTTTAGTAGTGGACGATCATTCAGTGGTTCGAAAAGGACTACTGAATTTGCTGGAAGATGAAGAGGATATCGAAATCGTGGGCGAAGCTACCGACGGCGATGAAGCACTTGATATGATTCCGATCCGTTTGCCGGATGTGGTTCTGCTGGATATAACAATGCCGCGCATGTCGGGCATCGAAGTGACCCGAGAGGCGACCCGCTCTTATCCGATGGTGCGGATTTTGATATTTAGCATGCACAATAATCCCGACTATATTATGAATGCCGTGCAGAATGGAGCGGCAGGGTATCTCCTGAAAGACACGGGCCAGGAGGAAATCCTGAAAGCGATCAGAACCGTCAATGGCGGAGACCTGTACTATCCGCCCAATGCATCGTCGGTGATAATCAGGAATCTGGTAGTGCAGCGGTCCATCAACCGAAGCAACGACAACGGGCCTATCACCAACGCGCCGACCTCGATCTGGCACCGGATTACAAGTCGGGAACATGAAATCCTGCAATGCCTGACCGAGGGTTTGAGCAGCAAAGACATCGCCCGCCGCTTCGATGTCAGCCCCCATACTGTAGCCAACCAACGGGCCAGCATTATTCGCAAAGCGAGGGTCAGAAACACCGCCGAGTTGGTGAGTTTGGCGTTACGGGAACGTATCTAGTTTCTTGGATGAGTTTTCAAAAAAAAACCGAAGCGAGTATGCTTCGGTTTTTTTACGTTTAATGTTTCAGAATTCGTTTTCGGCTCGTGAATTCTCCCACACTCACCTCTATTACATAAATCCCCGCCGCCGAGCGACGAATATCCAACGTGTGACTGACCTGATCGGCATCTTTGAGGAAGCTTTCCTGCCGTACAGCTACGCCGCTTAGGTTGTAGACTGTCGCCTGCACTGGGCCACGTAGTTCGTTATCCAGCTTTATTTCTACCAAACCATTGTTCGGGTTGGGCGAGAATTGCACGGTGTTTTCCAGCAGAGCTTGGCGCGTCGGTTCGTTGCCTAGTACCTGGTTATTCCGCACATAAATTGTGGAAGAAGCCGTACTATCCCCGCAGACGTCGGAACCTGAACCTCGCACGGTAAAGGTGGCCGTCTGGCCGGGACGCGCCACTACCTGTGGGCCCAAAGTAGTATTAAGGTTGGTACCCGGCGACCAATTGTAGATACTCGCCCCCTTGGCTTGCAACGTGACTGCTTCGCCAGGGTTGATGAACTGCGCCGAGGCCGAAACCAGCACGGCGGGCTTCATTCCGGGCCGGGCCGTAATCTCGTGGGCAATGTTCAGGCCCGTACGGCGCAAAAACAAGTCCCACTCGCCGGCGGCGTTTTGTTCCCAGGAAGTACCCTTTACGGATTGTCCGTCCTTAGTAGTAAATAGTGCCACCGAGTCGCCGTTGTACACCAATTGAAGGCCAATATGGTATCCCTGACCAAATAAAGGAATTTGACGGTCAAATGTAATGTCGGTAGCGCGGTTGGCGGCGATATCACTTGCGATTCGGCGCAACGGCACCTCTTTTTCTTCCAGTATCGCCCCTGGTCCGCCCTGGAAGCCGCGGGCGTTCCAAACAGTTACCAGAATCGTATTTTCCGTATCGGCTCCTCCTTTGGCGAAGACCTTACCAAAGCGCAGAGTAGCTCCTCCCAAGTTGATGTAGCCTAAGGGGTTATCAAATTGCTCGGAAACGGCCATGACCCTTCGTCCGTTATGCCCCGATACATAACCGATCCGGGTCGTGTCGCGGATGAGCGTTCGGGTACCGTTAAAGTTAGTTTTCTCGGCGCAGAGGCCCGAGTTGAGTACTTCGATGTATCCCTCGCGTTTCAAAGTATCCGATACCCCCAGGCTGTTGGCCGCCACCAACGTGACCCGAAACTTACCGGGCCGGGTGTAGGTTACCACAGGATTTTGTTGGGTGGAATTAGCAGGTGCGCCGCCCTCGAATGTCCAGTACCAGCGGTTGGGAAAGTTGCTGGAAAGATCAAAAAACTGAACTGTGGCTCCCAAAAGTACCTGCTGCGTTTCGGCCCGGAAGTTG
>NZ_JBGSXF010000440.1:0-20434 GCF_041751555.1 Persicitalea sp.
GCGGCAGCCACGTGGACAGCCTCCATCATTTCGGCCTCAGTGCAGCCTTTCTCGAGCGTGTCCACGGTATAAGCGTCTATGCAGTAAGGGCATTGCACCGTGTGCGACACGGCTAGTGCAATGAGTGATTTCTCGCGGGCAGTCAGGGCACCTTCGGCGAATACTTCACCGTAATAGTCAAAAAACTTGTCGGCCAACGGCTTCTGGAATTCACCGATCTTGCCAAATTTCTTTAAATCCTCGGGGTCGTAGTAGGTCTTCATAGTAGGAGATTTCTAAGTATAGAAAAAGCGTCATCAGAGAAAACTGACTCCGTTTTTCGTTAAACATACGTTAAAAAACGGTAGCTTGGTTGCTTTGTTTCGACTTTAACCCTCCTTCGGTTTGTTTTTCTACTTTTCCCGCTTTCTGGTTCGGCTTGGTTTGCCACTCTACCTAAAAAAGCTGTGCGTCGTCAATGCCTCCGCTGTTCCTACTGACGCCCCCGTGTTGCTGGCGTCCAACCATTCAGGTTCGTTTTTTGACGCAGTAGTCATCGGCTCAGTGGTTAGGCAACCTATCCACACGCTCACGCGCGGTGATGTCTTTCGCAATCCAAAGGCGGCGTTCTGGCTGCGGGCCATCAAGCTCATCCCGGTATTCCGGGGTTCCGAAGGCCGGGAGAACCTCAAAAAGATCGATCGTACCCTCGACGAATGTTTTTCCGTCATGAAAAATAATGGCGCCGTAATCATTTTTTCAGAAGGTATCTGCGTCAACGAGTGGAACCTGCGCCCCCTGGGTAAGGGAACGGCCCGCATGGCGCACCAAGCCTGGTACGGCGAGGAGGCCAGGCTCCACGAATTAGCCATTGTCCCAACGGGCGTCACTTACGAGCATTTCCGGGGCGCCAACAAAAGGGTGATTCTACGATTCGGTAAAACCATCCGACCTAGCGAAATAGAGACCGACTCCAGCGATTACGAAAAATGGCTAAGGGAATTCAACGCCTTGCTCACCGAACGAATGAGCGGGACGATTCTAGAGATCCCGCAAGAAACCAGTACTTCGGAAAAGGCCCGGCAATTAGAATCGCATTTCTCGGATTGTTCTCATTCGCCGGGCAACGCCGTATTTCAGCTTTTGGGAAAAATAGGCCGGGCCATTCATCGTCCGCTGTACAAAATGTACGCTCAATTTGTTGCCACGAAAACCCGGCGAACCGTTTTTTACGATTCAGTGCTATTTGGCTTGCTGATGTACACCTACCCGATTGTTGTGGGGCTGTTAACGCTGGTCGTCGGCTCGGTGGGCGGCTGGCTCACAGGTATATCGGTTTTTGTGGGTTTGCCGCTGCTGGCCTTGCTAGGCAACCGCTACCGGGCATAAAATCATTTGCCGGAAAAATTCGTTAACTTGCTTGCAACGCAGTTTATCAGACACTTGGACCTGACGAATCATGACTTACCAGATAAACATTATCCATCCCAAAGCAGCCGCTCTTTTGCAGAATTTGGCTGAGATTGGGCTGATTTCCATCGGAGAGGATGACGGGCATTTGACAAAAGGAAAGCATACTCAGGAAGAAGTATTTGAAGAAAACGAAGTATCGAGGGCTGACCGAGGAAAGCAATTCAATTATGATGATCTTCCCCCGATAACCAAATCTTTGCACGGCTCATTTAAAGAACCGGACGACTTCGACTACAAGCGGATATTGACTAAAAGGTTGACCAAGAAGTATCTCCAAAATGGATAAAGTCTTGATCGACTCGGATGTTATCTTTGATTCTCTTTTCAGCAGAGAACCTTTTGACCGATATGCCACCGAAATCATTTCATTGTGCGAGTCTAAGGTTATTGATGGTTACCTCACCCCAGTGATTGTGGCGAATGTTTACTATCTTCTTCGCCAGAAAGCCAGTCACGAAGCAGTTGTCGAGAAGATGAACGAGCTTTTACTAGTTGTCAAGGTACTGGTTATGGATAAACCTTCAATTTTGAGAGCACTTAATTCAAAATTCAAGGACTTTGAGGACGCTTTACAACATTTTGCCGCTACCAGCAACGGTAAATTAGACATCATCCTGACCAGAAATCTGAAAGACTACAAGCAAAGCGAAATTCCAGTAATGACTCCCGAGGCGTACCTTCAGGCAAGAGCTTCTTCCCTCAGTTAACCAAGCTTCCCTCACACAAAAAACTTCTTCCGCACGATCATCTCTTCCACTACCTCCGGTACAAGGTAACGAATGGAACGATTGCTCCGCAGACTTTCCCGAATGTAGGTCGCCGAAATATCCAACAGCGGCGCGGCGACGAAGGTCACGCGGGGATGATCGCTGAAATTATGAGGAGCCGCATTGGGGCGCGGATAAACGTATAGCCCGACGTATTCCAAAACTTTTTCGTGATTCTTCCAGTTGGGGAACTGCGCCAGATTGTCCTCACCCATGATAAGCCGGAACTCGTGTTGCGGGTACTTTTCCAGCAGCCGGATGAGCGTGTCGATGGTGTAGCTGGGGCGAGTGAGATGAAACTCGAAGTCGGTGGCTTTCAGACGGGCGTTATCGGCGATGGCGCGTTCGACCAAGTCGAGACGATCGAATTCGTGCAGCAGACTTTTGTTTTTTTTGAAGGGATTCTGCGGACTTACCACAAACCAGACTTGTTCCAAATCCGTAGCGGTAGCCATCGTGTTGGCGATGATGAGGTGGCCGACATGAATGGGATTGAAGGAACCAAAAAACAGACCAATCTTCATGACACAAAGTCCTCTATCAGTCGCTCGGCCTTGCGAAGGGTCGCTTCCAGATCATCGTTGACCAGTACCGCATCAAATTCTTTTTCAAAACTTAACTCATAGCGCACTTTGGCCATTCGCACAGCCATCGTCGCGTCGGTCTCGGTGCCCCGGAAGTTGAGGCGGCGTTTGATTTCTTCTTCCGAAGATACTTTGACAAAAACCGCCAAAGCGCGGTCGCCGTAGGCTTCCTTGAGTTTCAGGCCGCCTTTTACGTCCACGTCGAACAGTACGTGTTTGCCCTCGGCCCACAGGTGTTCAATTTCTTCTCTAAGCGTTCCGTAGTAGTTGCCAGCGTACACTTCTTCCCACTCCGCAAAGCCTTTGGCGGCGATTTTCTTTCGAAATTCCGTAACCGAGAGAAAATAGTAGTCGCGGCCATCTACCTCATAATCACGGCGGGGGCGAGTACAGGCAGAAACGGAAAAAGCAAGTCGTTGTGGAAATTGGTCGAGGAGGTGCCGGACGATGGTAGTTTTGCCGGAGCCGGAGGGAGCGGAAAAAATGAGGAGTTTTCCTTCCACCTGCTAGTAGTTGAGTTGTGCTTTGATTGCGGCCACCAGTTTTTCGGGGCAGGGGCGGCGCTCTACTTTATTATGGAGAGATTCTTTGATGCACTTTTCGAGGTGATAGGTTTTAATGCAGGGCATACACTTGTCCATGTTTTGCCTGAAATGCTCCTTGTCTTCGGCATTGGCCTCACCATCCAGAATCATCTGGATCATTTTCATGCACTCAGCATGATTCTCGCACTCTTGCTTCATGGGCTGCGCCAGTTGAGCCTCGGTAGTTTTAGATGATACATTCATCGCGGAATCGGGGAATCGTAAAACCAGTAGTAGTGATACAGTTGCCCCTATAACCGAAAGCCCCGCAAAAAAAGTTTCAGCCTTTACGCATCATATCCCATGGAATCGGCGTAGTCACGCAATTTTTCTTTCAGAAGATTCCGGGCGCGGTGCAGCCGCGAACGCACAGTACCGATAGGTATGTCCAGAATTTTAGCCATTTCCTCATAAGTAAATCCTTCGATGTCGCAAAGGATGATGACGGTACGGAAATCCACGGGCAGTGAGTTGAGAGCGTTGGCCACCTCGTCGCCTATCATATCCTGCACCGAATCGGTGCGCAAATCCACCGTGTGCGAAGCGTCGGCGTCCTCAGAATTGTAGGTAGTTTCTACTTCCTGATAATCGACTTTGGCAGGCTGCTTACTCTTTTTCCGGTAATCATTGATAAAACTGTTCTTCAAAATCCGGAAGAGCCACGCCTTGGCGTTGGTTCCCTGTTCGAAGGAAGTAATAAATCGGAAAGCCTTCAAGTACGTATCCTGCACCAGATCGTTGGCGTCGTCCTCGTCGGTAGTTAGCCGGTAAGCAAAGTTGTACATCGAATCTATGTGTGGCATGAATTCACGATTGAAGACGTCGTGCTTCTGCTTATCGGTGTAAACTTTCTTCTTCTTAGGTGCTTCTGATTTTTTAGGTGCTTCTGACATGATAGCTGGCATAGGGATGCACAATTTACGAATTTTAGAAATAGAGCCAAACGCCGACCATGTCAACTTGATGGGCGGTGTCCGGGATAGATCAGTAGCGGTTTATCATGCAGCAGGATGGGAGGGTAATTAAAGCTACCAACCCGGAAACCGGGAAATGGTTTTCTGACAAAAGGCAGACTGGAACTTTAACAAGTATCAAAATTCGCGCCAGTCCCGAAAAAGACGGCCAAAGTGTCAGCAAGCTCGGGCAGTTACCGCCGAGAAAAAAGCTGAATGATCACGATCAGCAACGTCGTGAAGCCCGTACTGGCCACGATTCGCAGCAGAGTATAGCCCAGCATTCCGAAATGGCTCATCTCGATGAAAAACAGCGCGGCGTGATGAAGCAGCACCAGCGGCAGCAGATACGTCAGGAAAGTACCAATACCCAATTCGTTTAACGAAATTTCCACGCGGTCGGTTGCGCCCTTCGCTTCCAATTGGATTTCGACCCAGAAAGGTTTGAGGTAGGCCACCAGTAGCGTAGCGGCAGCGTGCAGACCAAGGGTGTTGTAGAAAACATCCACCAATAAGCCTGTCAGGAACCCCAAAATGAGCAAAAAAGTGCGGTTTGTCTCGGTGGGCAGCAACAGGATAGCTCCTACGTACACAAAGCAGAAGGCGTAGTCGAACAGCACGATGTTACGCATAATCAGGATTTGCAGCAAAACGTAGAGTGCAAACCACAAAGAGTAGCGTATGATTTCACCCAGGCTCATCGGCGTTCTTCTTCTAATGGTTGTTGCAGTGCATCCTGCTCACCCTGCAAGCGGTTAAGTACTACATATACGTAAGACAGGTTGCTAAAATCCGTCGCCACGTTGAGGTCGATGTCATAGAAAGTCTCGTCAGGGCGAATCCTGACACTCTTGACCTTCCCTACCATAATGCCCGGTGGAAAGACCGAGTTAAAATTAGAGGTGACCGCCGAATCGCCTTTGATCACTTTTTTGTAACGCGACACGTCCATCATTGAGACTATGGTTGGGTCTTTGCTTTGCCAACGGACGGGACCGATTTCGTCGCTGCGCACCAGTCGCGACGAGACCATGAACTGTGAGTGGAGTATAGAAGTGACGACCGAAAAGTGCTCGGAACAGGAGCGCACTTTGCCCACTACGCCCGTGGCCGAAATCACACCCATACCGGGCTTGATACCGTCTTCGGTACCTTTATCTATTGTGATATAGTTGTTGGCGTGGCTTGTTTGGACCATAATCGCTTTCCCAACTACAAATTCGAATCGATTGGCGAAGAGGGAATCGGGTTTGTAGGCGCCAGGCGCACCCACTGGCTCGAGCTCCTGCAACTGCGCTACCAGCGCATTGAGTTTGAGGTTCTCCTGGGCCAGATTTTCGTTGATGTCTCGCAGCCGGGTGTACTCCCGGATGGAGTTGGACACCGTCAGCAGTTTGGCCACATAAAAGTTGGACGTGTTGAAGTACGTAGCACCCCAATAGGAGTTGCTCTGGACAAGCAGCCAAAAACTGAACACTTCCAGCAGGACAAAAAAGATAAAGTTGCGGTTCCGGGAGAAGAACTCGACGAGTTGCAGCATGAGCCGGGGAAAAGCTTGGCAGCCGAAAAATTAATGGCCGGGTACTAGTACTACGTAATCAGAACCGGCTTGTAGAGTTCAAGGTTTTTCAGCACGTCGCCCGTACCGATGACTACCGCTTTCAACGGCTCGTCGGCTACGTGGATGGGTAGCTTAGTCTTGGCAGCCAGGCGTTTGTCCAGCCCGTGGAGCAGAGCACCGCCACCCGTGAGGTGAATGCCATTGCGGTAAATATCGGCCGACAGTTCGGGCGGTGATATTTCCAGCGCCTTCATCACGGCTTCCTCGATCTTGGAAATAGACTTGTCGAGCGCGTAAGCGATCTCACTATACGTCACCTTAATTTCCTTAGGAATCCCCGTCATAAGGTCGCGGCCGCGGATTTGGTAATCCTCGGGCGGCGCGTCCAGTTCGGGCATCGCAGAACCGATGGCAATTTTAATCATCTCGGCCGACCGCTCACCAATGAGCAGGTTATGCTCGCGGCGCATGTAATCGACGATGTCGCGGGTAAATACGTCTCCGGCAATGCGCACCGACTGCTCGCACACGATACCCGACAGGGCGATCACGGCGATTTCAGTGGTACCGCCACCGATGTCAACGATCATCACGCCGTTGGGCTGAGTAATATCGATGCCGATGCCAATGGCGGCGGCAATCGGCTCGTGTACCATATATACCTCCTTGGCTCCGGCGTGTTCGGCGGAGTCCTTTACCGCGCGCTTCTCCACCTCGGTAATACCAGAAGGAATGCAAATCACCATGCGGTGCGAAGGCGTGAAAAAGCTACGGCCCGGATCGATCATTTTGATCATGCCCCGAATCATCATTTCCGCCGCCGTAAAGTCGGCAATCACACCGTCTTTCAGCGGCCGTATCGTCTTTATATTTTCGTTCGTCTTTTCGTGCATCTGCATGGCCGTATGGCCAATCGCAAGCACCTTGCCCGTCGCCTTGTCGATCGCGATGATCGAAGGCTCATCCACCACCACTTCGTCCTTGCTGATTATTAAAGTATTTGCCGTACCCAAATCGATCGCAATATCACTCGTCAAAAAGTCAAACAATCCCATGTTTATTCAGTATAAAAAATCAGCTTTTGGTTAGAAGTCCGCAAAATTAGTGATTATTACCCACAAACAAAGGTCTTTGTATAAATAACCCAAGTACCTAATTTTCAAAGACTAGGGACTCGACGGATTTTTCCGCCATCCCGTTTTTTACAAAAACGCTTACCTTTACGACCTATGGGAATAAGAGCATGGCTGAGCCGACCGCTGGCCAATCATATCGTCAAAAAACAACGCCGCTGGATGGCCAACGGCCCCGGTGTGCAGGCCGCCTGGCGCGAGCAATTGGTGACCAAAGCCGCCACCACGCGCTTTGGCAAGGATCATTTTTTTCAGGAAGTAAAAACCTACGACGAGTTCAAGGATGCCGTGCCCGTCCGCGATTACGAGGATTTAAAACCCTACGTAGAGCATATCTTACACGGTGAACACGATGTGCTGTGGCCGGGACAGCCCGCGTATTTCGCCAAAACCTCTGGCACTACGTCGGGCGTGAAGTACATTCCCATTACCGCCGAATCGCTGCCCAATCACATCAATTCTGCCCGCGACGCGTTGCTCAACTACATCCACGAAACGGGAAAGGCGGAGTTTTTGGACAAAAAACTCATTTTTCTCTCGGGAAGTCCCGAGCTGGAAAAGAAGGCGGGCATCAACATTGGGCGGCTGTCGGGCATCGTCAACCATCACGTGCCGGGCTATTTGCGCACCAACCAATTGCCGAGCTACGAAACCAACTGCATCGACGACTGGGAAACCAAGCTGGAGAAGATCATCGACGAAACCATCGACCAGCCGATGTCGCTCATCTCGGGCATCCCGCCCTGGGTGCAGATGTACTTCGACCGCATCCGCGCCCGCACGGGCAAGGACATCAAGGACGTGTTCCCGGATTTCTCGCTCTTCGTTTATGGTGGTGTGAATTTTGAACCCTACCGCGCTAAACTATACGAAGCCATCGGCAAGCGCGTCGACTCGGTCGAGACGTACCCGGCCTCCGAGGGCTTCATCGCCTACCAGGACACGCAGACCGAAGAAGGTTTGTTGATGCTGCTGGATTCGGGGATTTTTTTCGAGTTCATTCCCGTCGAAAACTTTTTTGACGAAAAACCAAAACGGCTTTCCATCGCCGAGGTAGAGGTAGGTAAAAACTACGCCGTCATCATCAACAGCAACGCCGGGCTGTGGGGCTATTCGCTGGGCGATACCGTGAAATTCGTTTCCATCAATCCTTACAGGATTCTGGTTACAGGCCGCATCAAGCATTTCATTTCGGCCTTCGGCGAACACGTCATCGGCGAGGAAATCGAAAAAGCGCTGCAATACGCCATGCAGCGACATCCCGAAGTGGAAGTGACCGAATGTACCGTGGCCCCGATGGTCGCACCGCCCGAAGGAGGCCTCCCCTACCACGAATGGCTGATCGAATTCGCCACGCCGCCCGCTGACGCGGCGGCTTTTGCCAAAGATCTGGACAAGCGCCTGACGGAATTGAACGTCTATTACGACGATTTGATTTCGGGATCTATCCTGAAACCTTTGGTCATCACCTCACTGCCTAGAAACGCCTTTATCGACTATATGCGATCGCAGGGAAAGCTCGGCGGGCAGAACAAAGTACCCCGTCTGTCGAACGACCGGAAGATTGCGGAGGGATTAAAAAAATAAACTGAGCTTTTCCAACCATTTTAGTCTGATTTTGCTCTTGGCAACAGAATGAGAAAGGATATCAATATGAAAAAGTTAGGTTATTTATTGTTCACCTTGCTAGTCGTGGGATGCCAAAATAAAAGAGACGTCCTGCCCCGGCAAGCCAGAATACTCGTCGGGAAGTGGGAGCAGATTGCCTACGAAGACAGAAATTCAGTGTGGGTGGATACGCCGACCGACGGCAAGCCTTCACTTATCGTCCGCTCCGACGGGGTGTTACTGTACGGAGACGGACTGGCGATGTGTTGCCCTCCCCTCAAATTGATCGTCAACTTTGTGCCCTTTAAAGCAAAGCCGACTTCCCCCATTCCCTATAACGAGCTTTGCAACCGGGTTGACTGCGTTTCCTGCAAAGTTGCCGAGTTTCAGGTGAACGGGAATGAAATGATTCGGTCGGAGTGCGGAAGACTTATTCGCTACCGGCGGCTGCCTTAGTTTGTTAGATTTATTAAAAACCTATGAAGAAAACGACCTACTTGCTAGTTCTCCTTGGAATGCTGAACTGCCAGCGCGAAAGAGAAATAACGCCCCGTGCCGTGCAACTCATCGAGGGTCGCTGGGAAGCTATTGCCTGGAATCCACCTGCAAACGGCAAGAAAGATTGGAAGGAAATTAATCGCGACAAACGCTCGTGGATGCTTATTTTTCGCTCTGACGGGGTTCCCGTGGATGCGGACGGACTGGGGATGTGTTGCCCGCCGAACAGTTTGCTTGTTAACGGTAGTTTGTTTTTTATAAAACCAAAATTGCCTCTTCCTTCAAATGGAAGTAAGTGCGCTGGTCTTTGGTGCCGCTCGTGCGAGACAATAGAAATTCAGGTAACAGATGATAACCTGCTATGGACAGATTGTATCGGGGTAAGTACTCGCTACCGTCGGTTGCCTTAAATCTTGCATAACTACTTCCCCAGAAACTCCCCAAGTACCTCCACAAACCGCTTCGGCTGCTCGGCGTGAACCCAATGGCCCGACTTCGGAATCGTCACCAGCTCTGCATTCGGGAACATTTTCTGAATTTCCGGCCAGTCCTCTTCCTTAATATAGCCCGATAACGCCCCCCGCATGAAAAGTGCGGGTTCGGTGATGGTGCGGAGTTTCGGAATTTCGACCCCGACATTGGCTTGCTGTTCGGTCAAGACGGGTAGGTTGAAGCGAAAGCTGTAACCGTCGTCGGAGCGGTAGAGGTTTTTTAACAAAAACTGGCGCACCGCCAGGTTAGGCTCGTGAGCGCTGAATAGCTCGTTAGCATGCTGGCGGCTTTCGATTTCGGCAAGCGGCAGCGCATTCAGCCCGGCAAGAAGTTCGTCATGGTGGGGCGGGTAGGCTTTGGGGCCAATGTCCACGATCACCAATTTGTCATAAGTACCAGGGTAGTTTTCGGCGTATTGTATCACAGTTTTGCCACCCATCGAGTGGCCGACCAGCACCGGATTTTCCAAACCATGTTCTTGCAGAAACTCGGATAAATCCGCCGCCATCGCTTCGTAGGTAAAGTCGTCGGAATGCGGCGAACGGCCATGATTCCGCTGATCGACCAAATAAACTGCGTAGCCCAGATCGGCGATGGCTTTGCTGATCGTTGCCCAATTGTCGAGCGAGCCGAATACGCCGTGCAAGATTATGAGCGGCTGGCCATCGGTGCTGATTTTTTTGTAGTTAAGCTTCAAAATATTGGGGTGTTGAGATTTGAAAGTGGAGAATTATTCGGGCTGGAAAGCGCGGCAATCAGGCTAAAAAAGTACATCAGTGGATTCGGTAAAAACGACGCCCAGGTCTCTGGCTTCGGCGTAGATAGGATCGGCTAGGTGGCCGAGGTTCGTTACATCGGAAGTGCAGTCGGTGAGCAGCGTTATTTTAGGAGCCAGTTCGGGAGCGTAGCGCAAGAGTTGGTGTAGACTCGTGGCTACGCAGTGGGAACGTGCTTCGCCAGCCAGCCATATTTGGTCGTAACGGGCCAGGTCGTCAAGTAGCGGCTGGTTCAAGGAAGTTTCGGGGGCACCCGGTACGGGAATCTGGGCCTGGAACACGCCAAAATGCTCGGCCAGCGGATGCAGGCCCTTCGTTACAGCGGCGTAGTTTTTCTGGGCGTGCTGCGACCAATCCCGCAGTGCTCGCGCCAACGGCTCAGCCAGCGAAGCGCCGCGCGTCCCGACTAGGCAATGCTCGGGCCAAATAAAATGCTGGAACTCGCCCTGCGCTTCCAGTTGGCGGAGGTACTTTTTCACATAATCAGTCTCAAAAATGGGCTGCCAGGTTCCTGCCTCCATCTCAACCAAACTGATAGGTGTGAAAGGCACGGGCGGGTTTCCGGTGGCATCTTGCCAAAAACCAGGATGTGCAATATCCAGCACATGGTGCGTATCCAGTGTCACGACGATATGGTCGATCCCGTCGCTACTCCGCTCGACCAAAGCCGCCAACCGTTCCACATCCTCCACGGCTCCCGGCACAAAAAGCGCCCCCTCAGGATCACAAAAATCATACTGCGCATCAATAACCAGTAATACGATGCTTTCCTTTCCAATCATGGGTTGAAACTCTAATTTTTTAATCTGGAGAACTCAAAACTCTCCATTTTCAACTCTCCACTAAATTAATTCCACTCCCTCGGCAAATCCATTTGCGCGGCGTAACGTTGTGAACACATACTATGCACATAGCCCAACAATTTTTCCATGCTTTCGCCGAAGTCAACGTAATAATCTTCGTCGAGTTTTGAGAGTAGTTTGAGAATGGTCTGCGTTTTCTTGGCAATGTACAGCGCACATTTGTCAGCACGCGAGGAGTAGTTGCGGAGTTGTTTGGAATGGTTGTCAAAAAAATCGTTCAGCAGGGCGATGTTCAGTTCCGTCTCACCGTACTTGTCCTTCGTGATTTTTACGTGGTGGGTGATGTCCCCGCTCAGCGAGCGCATATCCATCATAATCCAGCCCGGTGAATGCTGGCTCATTTGCGCCACTTTGGCGATTCTCGTCCGGATGGCTTCGCGCCGTTCGGGCAGCGTACTGCCATCCTCAATGAGTTCAAAATGTAGCCGATCAACCAAAACCTTATCCTTGTTGACCAGCCGCAGCAGCAGCTTATCTTTTTCTTTTTCGGGCATTTGCAGAATCGCCTTCTTGAGCGATGCGGATAAGGCCATATAGCTTTTTGGTTAAACTGATTACTTGAAATTTCCCGCAAGAACGTAAACAAAAGACAAAAAGGCCGTAGTTTTACCGCTGTGAAATGGCTGGTGCAGTTGGGAAAGTAGGCTTCAGGTAAGTGTTTTTGAACATACAACTCGGTGGCTCTGAGTTATCCCCTTTATCATCCAGTCGTTTGAGAAGCACGACGAATCTGTCTGTGGCAGGTGACGCATGAGGCATGCAGACGTCTTTATAAATCAAAGAAAGTTTTTAGTGACTAGGCTCCTGTGGGGCCAATGTTTAAATTGAGTAGATGATTTCAGTAGCGCTTTGTACCTACAACGGCGAAAAGTACCTACCCGAGCAGCTGGAAAGTATAAAGCGGCAATCGGTTCCAGTGGATGAGTTGGTAGTCTGCGACGACGGATCCACTGATGGCACCTTCGACATCTTACACAAACTGGCCAGGGAAGTTGCTTTTTCCGTGCGTATATTCAAGAACAAAAGCAATCTGGGTTCTACCAAAAATTTTGAGAAATGCCTGTCGCTTTGCCAAGGCGACCTTATTTTCTGCTGCGATCAGGACGACGCATGGCGGAGCGATAAGGTCGAGAAGCAAGCTGCTTACCTGCGCGACCATCCCGACATCGACGCGGTGTTCTCCAACGCCCTGGTCATGGATGATGACACGAAACCCACGGGATCCACAATTTGGCAGGAAGTGCAGTTCACTGCCGGACAACAGAGACGTTGGCAAGCGGGACAAGCGCACGAAATTCTCTTCGGCGGTTTTGTGGTGACGGGTGCGACGCTCGCCCTACGCCGCTCGTGCCTCGAACGGCTAATGCCTTTTCCGACGCATATTCCCCGACTTATCCACGATGCCTGGATTGCGCTGGCCCTGAGCCTGGAATCGAAAATCGATTTTATTGCCGAGCCGCTTGTCTCCTACCGGATGCACGCCAGTCAGCAGGTAGGGTTCGGGGGCAAAGCGGAGCCCGTGCGCATGAAAGACCGCATGAACCGCGACCGGGCCGAAAAACTAGCCCCGATCCAGGAAAAAGCCGACAATGCGCACGAAATATACGCCTACCTGCGTGATTTACCTTTCGTTCCCCGCGAGAAACTGATTAAGCTTTTCCTCCGTCACAAGCATTTTCAACGCCGTGCCACTTTACCACAAAATCGTTTGTTGCGCGCAGCGCCGGTCATCAAAGAGGCATTGGCGGGCCGATACAAGTTCAGCAGTAAAGATTGGTGGCTTCCTGCCCTGGGTGATATTTTGGAGTAAAAAGGCGCGATTCCCTTACCTTCGCATTTTGTACCAAAAGCGTGTTGCCTGGCGATGAACTCTTTCCCGGAACCTTCGGTAGCGGTGTTGACTCCGATTTACCAAACTAACCTGAGCGAAGCTGAACGCGCTTCGCTCGCGCAGGGCCTGGCGGTGCTGGGAGGGTACCCAATCCGGCTCATCAAGCCCGAAGGGTTGGATGTGGACGCTTTATTACAAGAATACCCCACGCTTGGCACCGAATCTTTCCCTGACCGCTACTTTACGGATACCGACGCCTATAATCAACTCCTGACCTCTTTGGATTTTTACCGTCGCTTTGCGGCCTACGAGCATATTCTCATCTACCAGTTGGATGCCTACGTGTTTCGCGACGAACTACCCTACTGGTGCGCCCAGAAATACGACTACCTCGGCGCACCCGGCTTCCACCAAACTGAATACGACAGCTTGCCTGCCGAGGAGTCGGCACGGTTTGCTGCTGCTCTGACTAATCACCGTCTCGTGTTCAACGGCGGCCTGTCATTGCGACGGGTAAAGGGAATGATTCGGTACTTGAAAATTTACCGGGCCTTCTATCCAGCCTGGCGAGGAAATGAGGATATGCTCTTTTCCCTGGACGCTACCCGGCTGATGCCCATGAAGCCCTTTATCAAACTACCCCCCTGGCAAGAAGCGCTTCGCTTTGCTTTTGAAAAAAGCCCGGCGGCCAGCTACGAGCTTACCGACCACCAACTTCCTTTCGGCTGCCACGCCGGAGAACGCTACGCGCCAGCCTTTTGGAAAGAATTTTATTGACAATACCTCTCTAACTATCAGTCTTTTAACAAAATTTAACACACTATTCGGCACCCAGGGGCGTTTTTGCGTTGTTATTGCTACGTATCAATTCCCCTTTCTGCCATGCGAAAAATATCTTCCTTGCTTCTGCTGCTGGCGCTTGGTCTGCGCTTTGGAGTAGCCATTGGTCAGGTTACGAATAGTCCTTATGTGGAGGAGCGTTACACCCGTTCCGTCCGAATTGTCCGCGTCGAGTTGACCGACCAGTACACGATCATTTATATGCAGCACGGAAATCCGGCTCTGAGTCAAAAATTCAGAATGCCGCTACCGGGCCTGGGCGGGTGGATCAGCTTCGATCCCGACAGTCGTCTTTATAAGCCGGGCCTTACCAGCCAGCGATTCATGTTCATTAAGGCGGAGGGTATTCCCGTCTCGCCTAAACAGATGAATGTCTCTCCGAATGAATTAGTCGATTTTCGGGTTTTTTTCGAGCGCCTCGATCCGGGTATCGAGGTCTTTGATTTATTTGAAGGCCCCAATCCCGAGCCGGGTCACGAGTACTGGAATTTCTACGGAATCCACATTAAGAACCCCATAATCCAGAAACCCAAACCGCGCCCGGCAACTCCTGAACCTGCAGCAAAGCCCAAACCCGAACCGAAGCCCGAAGTACAGGAGCCGATCATAACCAAGCGGCCGCCCACCGAGAAGCAGCCCGAAAAAGTCGCCGTCCCTGATGCATCCCCGTCTGCACCTGCCTTAGTAGGGATGACGGGCACTATTTATGACGCTAAAACGCAACAACCTATCCCAGCCAACTTGACTTATCTGGATCAGGACGATACGGTGCGTGTGGGTGTGCCTTCGGGCAAGTACCGCCTGGGATTGAATAGCAAAGAAGATTACTCGCTGACGGTTGGGTCGAAAGGCTACCTGAGCACGAGCTTTGATGTCAGCCCGGCGGATTCCAGCGGTGCTACTGCTTTGGAACACGACTTTTATTTGCAGCCACTGGCCAAAGGGGCGAGTGTAACGTTGGATAAAATCTATTTTGCGACTTCCAAGTACGAACTCTTGCCAGAATCCTATGGCGAACTGGATGAACTGGCAACCATGCTGCGCGAGAATCCCGCAGTCAGAATCCGCATAGAAGGCCATACCGACAACTTGGGCGACTTCGACAAGAACGTCGAGCTCTCGCGCCAGCGCGCCGAGGCCGTCCGCGATTATCTGACTAAAAAAGGCATCGCGACTGAACGCCTCGAAACGCAGGGTTACGGCCCGACGCGCCCCGTGGGCAAAGGAAATTCCGAAACCGAACGTCGCAAGAACCGCCGCGTGGAATTTGTGATCACGGAAATATAGTCCCCAAACGCGCCCGAAAAGGCGCGTTTTCTTTTTAATTTTACCAAAAACCAACTTCATCGACCCGACCACCATGCACTACCACGAATCCATCATCGACACCATCGGCAACACGCCGCTCGTCAAACTCCACCGTGTCAACAAGGGCATCAAAGGTACCATCTTGGTGAAGGTCGAGTACTTCAATCCCGGCAATTCGGTAAAGGACCGTATGGCGATTCGGATGGTGGAGGAAGCCGAGAAAAACGGTACTCTGAAACCCGGCGGTACGATCATCGAAGGTACCAGCGGTAATACGGGCATGGGCCTGGCGCTGGCTGGCATCGCCCGGGGCTATAAGTGCGTTTTTACGATGGCCGACAAGCAGTCGCAGGAGAAAATCGACATCCTGAGGGCCGTGGGCGCCGAGGTAGTTGTGTGCCCGACCAATGTCGCTCCCGATGACCCGCGCAGCTACTACTCGGTGGCTCGCCGTCTGAATCAGGAAATCCCGAACTCGTTCTACGCCAACCAGTACGACAACCCTGCCAACGCTATGGCGCACTACGAAACTACCGGGCCGGAAATCTGGCAGCAGACCGAAGGCCGCATCACGCACTTCGGCGTGGGCGTCGGGACAGGCGGTACGGCCAGCGGCACAAGCAAGTACTTGAAAGAACAAAAAGGCGACATCGTCACGGTCGGCATCGACACCTATGGTTCGGTCTTCAAAAAATACAAGGAAACGGGCGAGTTCGACGAGAAGGAGGTTTTTCCCTACCTCACCGAAGGTATCGGCGAGGACATCCTGCCCGAGAACGTGGACTTCGCCATGATCGACCACTTTATAAAGGTCACCGACAAGGACGCCGCCCTGATGACCCGCCGTCTGGCGCGGGAAGAAGGGCTTTTTGTGGGCTGGAGCTGCGGCTCGGCGGTACACGGGGCGCTGGAATACGCCCGCGAACACCTGACCGACGACGATGTAATGGTCATTATCCTGCCCGACCACGGCACGCGCTATCTTGGCAAAATATACAACGACACCTGGATGAAAGACCACGGTTTTCTGGAAAGAACCTTCGCTACCGCCCGCGACATCGTGCATCGCCGCAACGGCCAGGCGCATCTTACGACGGTAGCAGCAGACACCCAAGTTTCCGAAGCAATCAAGATTCTGTACAAGGAAGGTATTTCTCAACTTCCCGTCGTGAACGCCGAGGGCGAAGTCGTGGGTAGCCTGACAGATTCCGTCATTCTGCACCGCCTGATCGAGGAACCTGAAGTACGGAAGTTGAACGTATCGGAAGTGATGGACAAACCTTTTAAGTTCGTAGCCCTGAACAGTACCGTGGATACGCTCTCGTCCCTCATCGACCGCGAAAACAAAGCTCTGCTCGTGCGCGACGAGGGCAACGCAATACATATCATTACCCAGGCAGATTTGCTGGCGGCCATGACTGTTTGAGGGAAAAAGGGCTATCTTACAACCTCTTGCCTTAAATTCCCTACCTCAATATCCCTCACCGCCCATGAAACTGCGGGCTTTTCTTCTTGCATTTGGCGTAGCCCTGGCTCCGCTATTCCTTGGTTCTTCCAGTCCGGCGCACGCGCAAACGACTAAGGTGGATAGTTTGAAGCGGATGCTTTCCCAAAAATTGCCCGACACTTCGCGGGCGATGGTTTTGGAACAGTTGGGTGGTGCGCTCATGTATTCCCAACCATTAGCCGCCATGAAGTACGCGCGGCAAGGTCTGGCACTGTCGGAAAAAGCCAAGTATTCGTTGGGTACCGTCCGCAATCTGAACCGTCTTGGTACAATTTATCGGAATGTGGGTAGTTATGCCAAGGCGCTTGAGTTGCACATGGAAGCATTGCGGGTAGCCAAAAAGAATGATGATCTGGACGGAATGGCGCGGATAAACAACAGCATTGGTATTCTATACTCCGAACAGAAGGATTCCAAAAGGGCGATCGAGTATTTTACAAAAACTAAAAACCTTGCCCAGCAGCTTCAAGACAACAAACTGCTGGAAATAGCCCTGACTAACCTGGGTTTTGACTATGCCCTTATCGATGAACTGGATTCAGCCCAGACCCACACCCTGCGTGCCTACGAATTGGCTGTCCGGCAGGGTAATAAGAATTCGAGTGGTGTCTTGTTTTTGAACCTGGGCTATGTCCATTATCGCAAGAAAGAATATCCGCTGGCCCTGGCGTACTACCGCCGCTCTGTGCCGATTTCCGAAGCCGTGAACGACAAGCGGTATCTCGGTCAGACGTACTTCGAGATGGCACGTACGTTCCGGGAGACGAACACTCTTGACTCCTGCCTCATTTACGCGCAAAAATCTCTGGAGCTTGCAAAGGAGGTCGACAACCCCAAAGGGACTTTAGACGTCAGTACCTTGCTTACCGAGTTTTTTGAGGACCGGGACAAGGCAAAGGCTTACGAATACTTCAAAATTGCGACTCAGGCCAGGGAGAAGATGTTCGATCGGGAAAAAGTCAAACAGATTCAGAGCCTGGACTTTAAGGAACAGTTGCGGTTGCAACAGGTGGAAAGCGATAGGGTCGAATACGAAGGACGTATTCTCACGAAAACATTGGTGGCAGGATTGTTTGCCCTGATGATTATCGTATTCCTGCTTTACCGCAATAGCCGCAACCGACGAAAAGCCAATGTCCTGTTGGAAAAGCAAAAAAATGAGCTTCAGGCGACACTCAATGAGCTGGAAATTACTCAAAGCCAACTGATTCAATCCGAAAAAATGGCTTCACTAGGCGAGCTCACGGCGGGGATCGCCCACGAGATTCAGAATCCGCTCAACTTTGTCAATAATTACGCGGAGGTTAACGTGGAGCTATTGGAGGAATTGATTTCAGAAGGAGGAAAGGAAAATGGAGGAAAGGATGAAGGGTTGATGCGGGAAATTGCGCTGGATTTAGCCGAGAATGAAGCTAAGATTTTATATCACGGCAAGCAGGCGGAAGCAATAGTCCGCGGAATGCAGCAGCATAGCCGCCGTAGTAGCGGTAGCCGGCACAGGACTGATATAAATGCGCTCACCAGTGAATATACCGAACTGGCTTACAACGGAATGACCGCCAAGGACAAGCTATCCAAAGATGTTATGAAGCTCGACCTGGCTACGGACTTACCGAAACTGGACGTTATCCCCGGCGACATCGGGCGCGTCGTTCTCAATCTGCTGGATAATGCCTTTTATACCGTAGCAGAAAAGAAACAACACAGTCCGAACGACTATCAGCCCGCCATTTTGGTATCCACCCGTCGCCGGGATAACGTGGTGGAAATAAGCGTAAAAGACAACGGAACGGGTATCGCTCCCGAATACATCGGCAAACTTTTTCAGCCTTTTTTTACTACCAAACCTACCGGGCAAGGAACAGGGCTGGGGCTGTCGCTTTCCTACGACATCGTAACCAAAGGCCATAATGGAAGGCTGGAGGTGAAGAGCGAAGTGGGTGAAGGCACTGAGCTTACTTTGGTCTTGAAGGCCTGAGAATGCAATTATCTGGTTATTTTATTCTATTTTTGGTAAACAATAGTCGTTATTGTGTCAATAACATACATCCCTCAAACCCTTCTACTCTTATGAAAAACGCTCTCATTTTAACCTGTCTCTTTGTTTTATCTTCCATCAATGTCTTCGCGCTGGGCCATGTCGAAACCACGCCGCCGTTCTCGATCGACACGACCTCCCTCTTCATCGGCTTGGTAGTGGGCCTGATCGTCGGTTATTTGCTCGGCTCGCGGATGGGCAAAAAATAAGCCCTACTCGTGCTTCAGACTTATAAGTAATGGTACAATGTGTCCCTCGTGTTGGCCGCGTAGCGTGAAGTTAACTTTTCGGTCGTCGTATTCTACTTTTTCGTAGGGTACCAGCTCTTCTCCAAAAGCGGTCAACACGCGGTTGGTGAAATCTCCTTGTGCCTCGTTCATGTCGAAAACATACTTTTCGATGTCAAGTTCTTTTTCCGAGAAAAGGAACAGCCAGTACTGAATGCCCGGCTCACCTACTAAAGTATAGAGCAAATCCTGGGATGGTAAGAGCATTTGGGTATTGGCCCCGATGATGGGACTGATCTTATCCGACACCGGAAATAGAATCTCGGTACGCAACTCGCTCGCATCAGCCGCCACGACGTAAACGTATGCCAGTCGATCCACTTCGGCGACGAACTTAAAGCTGCTACCCGTCCGCTGGGCATCACGTAGGGTGTAGGCCACCATGCCTTCCTGATTTTCGCTGCCCTGGTTGGTTTTTCCTTCGACGCTTCGCACGTAAGGCACTTCGTTGTCGGTCACAAATGTGGCCGACTGCACGGACACAGTGCCCGCCATTGTCACCCCGGCAGAATCCGGCGCGATGGGTAGGTAAGCCTGGTAGCCGTACTTGGTGAATTCAGCAAAATCGGGATAGGTGACCCAAAAGTAGCCGTCTTCCCCCCATGATTTGCCCCAACTGTTTACGATTTTGAAGGCACCCTCAAACTGAGTATCGTCGTATCCGACTACGCACACGGCATGTCCGGTTCCCCGTTTATTCGATTTGGTGGGTTTCCATAGACCAGTATCGTCTCCACCACCAAGGAACCGCACGATCCAACGCCAGATTTTCCCCCAAAAACCGAGTTCCTGGGGCGAGGGTGTGGTCTGGATACCGATAATAACGGGCGTCATCTCGGAGAGGGCTTTCTTAGTGGCTAACACAGCATTCTCGGTTTCCAGCAAGCCGAACAGCCGGATGTAATCCATAATTCTGGACTCGGATTTTACCAGGCTGAGGTTGTTTTTGCCGCAGTAGGGATAGTCTTGGTCGGCAAAAGTCGCCACGCCGTTGTCACGCATAAAAGCAAGCGCGCTGTCGATCAGGCTACCTTTGACGCATCCGAAATCTGTCGAGTCCTTGATAGCATTGTACAAAAAAGAAGGGGAGAAACGTAGCGCGTCGATCTGCGCGCGGTCGGTGATGCCCCGGCTCACGGCTTCCAGAATCGTGCGGGCGTAGTAAGCCGAGGAGAAGCCCATGCACGTGCCCAGTTTGCCCTGGCTCATCACGCTGGGTGTGTAAGGAGACAGGTCGATACGAACTGGTAGTTCACCAGAACCAGTAGTTCGGGCCGAGTATTTCTGTGGAAGTTTCTCGTAGGTAGTATCGTCGAATTTTAGCCCTTGGGCATAAACTGGGAAATGGACCA
>NZ_JBGSXF010000441.1:0-3081 GCF_041751555.1 Persicitalea sp.
CCCGCGCGTGAAGTGATCCCAGTAGGTCCGGGCGTAGTTTTCAATTTTTTTTCATTTAAGTCAGCGTATGTCATAAGCGTATGATAGTCGTTATTTTTGATTTAACAAAGTAGAACTAAGGAGATAATTGCTTTTCTTACAAAACTCAACAACCGATATAAATGAAGAAGAATGGATGGATAACGAGTGCCCTGCTGGGAGTGGGTCTCTGATCTTGCAATCAGGACAAGGATGTGAGTGCGGTGAAGGTAGTCGACTCCGACTTCGAGCAAACGACAGATGATTGGACGGCAGGATTTGGCGGTGGGGACGAAACTACAAAAAGCGAATCTGACTGAACCAGTTGGTGAGGATACGTTGCTCAGTTTCCGTGAATCCTCCGCCTTTTGGCGGGGCAAACCCAGATAAGCTGAACTTTGCTTTTTTGTGTTTTTTATTGAACTAGTGTCCTGCCTGATACAGCAACAGGGCATAGTTGATCTGTTACCCTTCACTCAAAAAAAGAAGTTAAATATCTATTTATTACTTTTTTTTGGTTACTTGCTTTTTCACTGACCCCAGTACTCAAATGAAACCGTTGTACAAAGCATTGTTTGTGGCAGCCTCCATGACCTTCGTGGTAGCCTGTTCCGAAAACCATTTGAATGATGAGGCGATGCAGCCTCAAAAAACCTCGTCGGCCCGGATTGGACAACCAGGCGGCGAGGATCGCTGCGCTACGATGAAAGTACTCTCCGACAAACTAGCCGAAAATCCCGGATTGGCCCGTAGTATGGAAGCCATAGAAGCCCATACACAGCGTTTCATCGCCATGGAAAAAGGAAATAACGGCATTCAAAAGTCGGATAACAATCAAAAGCCCGGTAATGGGGGCGGAGATGGGAAACCCGGCAACGGCGGTGGCGGCGGTGATACTGGCGGCGGCGGAACTACCGACCCTGCTGTCACCATTACGATTCCGGTATATGTACACGTGATCTATAACAACAGCCAACAGAACATCAGCAACGCCCAGATTCAATCGCAGATTGATGTACTGAACAAAGACTTCAGGGCTCAGAATAACGATAAGAATAGCACTCCTTCTGAGTTCGCGCCCCTGATCGCCGATTTCAACATCCAGTACTCCTGGAACACCGGTGACCTCATTCGGAAGGCGTCTTCCAAGTCGTCATGGGGAACCAACGACGCCGTGAAGAATCGCAAGCGTGGTGGCTCCGACGCGGTAGCCGGGTATCTGAATATCTGGGTGTGTAACATAGGCGGTGGTATTCTGGGGTACGCCCAGTTTCCGGGCGGTTCGGTTAGTACTGACGGAATTGTAATTGGCCCCGAGTACTTTGGCAGCAGTGCGCTGGGGAGCAACTTCTACCTGTCGGCTCCTTATGATTTGGGCCGTACGGCCACGCATGAGGTTGGTCACTGGCTGAACCTGCGCCACATCTGGGGCGACGGCGGTTGTGGCGTGGACGACTACGTTGCTGACACCCCCATGTCTGATGGCCCCAACTATGGTTGCCCAACTTACCCCACCGTTCGCTGCAGTAGCAACGACATGACCATGAACTACATGGACTATACCTACGATGGTTGCATGTACATGTTTTCTACCGGGCAGAAATCGCGTTCGCGTGCAATCTTCACGCCGGGTGGCCCTCGCGCCGACTTCGCAACTGTTACTCCCTAATGGCAAGAAATATTTGACGGTCAATAAGCAAGCCCTGCCCGAATGAGCAGGGCTTGCTTGTGCAGTGTTGAAATGCTTTTTTATTAAACTGCTAAACGAGCCCTTCAATCACCAATTTATGATGTGGAAAAGCCGCCAGTAACTTTTCTCGCTCCGCCAGTTCAAAATCCGCGAAATCAAAGCCCGGCGCTACCGTGCAACCCACCAGCGAATAAACCGCGCCCGCCACGGGACGGGAGCCAAACCAGGCACCCGCTGGCACCACGGCCTGAAACACTTCGTCCGCCTCGGGATCGGGACCGAGCCGGATGATGTCCAACGCGCCGCTCTCGGGGTAAATAACGAACACTTCCAGCGGGTCGCCCGCGTAAAAGTGCCACACCTCATCGGCCCGAATGCGGTGCAAAGCCGAAAAGTGGTGGCCTTCCAAAAGAAAATAGATCGCCGTGCTAAACGCGCGACTACCGCCGAACCTATTTGGCAAAGCTGCGTGCGGAATTTGCTCCGCCGCGCGGTAAGTTTCCACAAAGTACCCCCCTTCGGGATGTGGTTGCATCTGGTACTTCTCGATCCAGTAAGCGGCTGGGTTACTAAAATTCATTTAAAAAAAATCTGGCTTATTCTAGCGCCCACTCTTTATCCTTCCTCCTCAGTGCCTTGCTCACACCCGGCATAGCATCCTTCACGAAGGCATCGTATTCCCGCTGTGCCTTCGCCAACTGCTCTTGCAAAACCCCAAAAACCTCGCGCTGCTGATTGGTCGGTGGGAAATCCACGCCGTTGGCTCCGATGTCGCTGGCGAGTGCGCCGAGGCGGCTGTATAGTTTTATGGGATTGCGGAAGGCGTCTTCCCGCGCACCCGTGAGGTGGATGTCGTAGAGTTGAGCCGAGATTTGCGTGGCGGCTTCGTCGAGTTTTTCCAACGCGGGCTTTAACTTTTTGTCCGAAACCTGAGGCAGTAGCCGCCCCATCTTCGCCCGCTTTTTTTCCAAATCGTCGATCAACTGCACCGCCTGATTTTGGGCGGCGCGAAGTTCCAGACTGAATTTTTCCTGGGCCGCGATGTCAGCCAAAGTACCTGCTGAGTTCGGGTCTTTCAAGATTTCGATGGACTGAGTCAGGTTGCCATCGTCAAGATCGACTCGTGCGGTGAAAGTGCCCGGCGTAACGCGCGGCCCCAGCAGGCCCTGATTGATGTCGATGTCCCACACCAGCAATGTGCGGGTACTGTCCTTGCCAAACGTCACCCACGACTTGCCGGGCGGCAGGGTGCGCAGCTTGGGCCGCGCGGGCGAGTCGTGCCGCAAATCCCACCACACGCGATTGACGCCCGGCTTGTTGGTGCCGCGTACCGTGCGGATTTCTTGGCCGTTTTGTAAAATTTTGATTTCCGG
>NZ_JBGSXF010000442.1:0-1549 GCF_041751555.1 Persicitalea sp.
TTTTATAGCACTTTTCCAGCTTAAGCCTGTATTTGAAATATTATAACTCGTATATCGACAAGCGTTAAATAGCTCATTTAATCTAAGAAAAGTACAATTAAGTAATAGTAAGGAAAATTTACCATTTTCTATTTTGTACAAATTGTGAAGTTTATTTTTCTAAAAACCCTATTTCCAGCCCAAAAACAGCGAATAGTAGAATTGTTAAAAAAAATATTGCAATTTTATTTGCAAATGATTTCACACTTGCATAATATTGCATAGTCATAGTATTTATCAACAATGTGATAGTATTTAGTATGAAACAACATTATGCATTCCAAAAAAGGCACTACCTACTGGCCTTTTTCCTGTTTTTCACCGCCGTGGCCGGGGCCTTCGCCCAGTCGATCAGCGGAAAAGTGACGGATGATGGCGGCCAGCCGCTTCCCGGCGTTAACATAGTCGAGAAGGGTACCACCAATGGTACCTCCACCGATGCCAACGGCGAATACCGGCTCACGGCCTCGGGAAGCAACCCGGTACTGGCCTTTTCGTTTGTAGGCTACAGTTCGCAGGAAATCGCGGTAAACAACCGCAGTACCCTGAACATCACGATGGCTCCCGACGACAAACTGCTGAACGAGGTGGTGGTGGTGGGTTACGGCACTCAGCAACGCAAAGACCTTACGGGTTCGATTGCGTCGGCCAACTTAGTCGCTTTCAAAGAATCACCCAACGTCAGCATCCTTCAGTCGCTCAAAGGAGCGCTGCCGGGCCTGACCATCGGCCAGACCAACCGGGCGGGCGAGGAAGCCTCCATTAACGTACGTGGCACCTCAACGCTCAACGGCAACACCTCGCCCCTGATTATTGTGGATGGGATTATTTTCAACGGACGGCTTTCGGATATCAACCCCGCCGACGTAGCCAGCGTGGATGTACTGAAAGACCCCAGCAGCAAGGCCATTTATGGCTCACAGGCGGCTAATGGAGTTGTGCTGGTAACGACCAAAACGGGCCGGGCCTCGACCAAGCCAACCATCACCTATTCAGGCAATTATGCGGTTTCGTCACCGACCATCAACGCGACTCTGCTGCGTCGGGATGCGTTTTTGGAAAAAATCAGAGACATCAACTACCTCACGGCCTTCACCAAAGAGTCGGGCTACACAGAGCCGAACCCAGCCTGGACTTTTGCCAACTCGGAGCTGTTCCCCATCTCGGTGGCGGGCGAAGCCGCCGGAAATGATTACGACTGGTACGGCGACCTGACCCAGAGTGCATCCATCCAGAGCCATAATGTCAGTATTTCGGGCGGATCCGACAAGACAAACTACTTTGTTTCGGGTGGCTACACGAACGAAAAAGGACTTATCAGAAACGACGATTATGCCCGCTATACCGTGCGAACCAATATCGACACCGAGGTAACGAAGTGGCTGACCGTGGGGGCCAACACGTCGGGGGCGTTTACCAATTTCTTTAAAGATTCGCCCGATATGAACTCCATCGTGGGTACGAATCCGCTCGTGCTGCCCCGCGATGCCAGTGGGAACTACATCGTTAA
>NZ_JBGSXF010000443.1:0-2161 GCF_041751555.1 Persicitalea sp.
CGTCACTCCGATTGGCTGCGGTGGGCTTTGGCCAACCAACGGGAAATCTTCGTATCAGAACAATAGACGACGAAAACGACAAGCCCACACCCGTGCGCGTCCGGCTCACCCAGTCAGGAAAGCCGATACCCGCCCTTCCAGGCGAAGCCGTTGCCGTATCCTACGGCTTGTGGGATCATGCCGATGGCTACGCCTTTCAGCCGGATAGTTCTTTTTACATAGATGGAGCTTTTAGTCTTGATTTAGCGCCTGGAAACTACCAACTGACTTTGTCGAAGGGCCCGGAATTTCTCCGCCAGAGCCATGAGCTAACCATTGAACCAGGTGTAAGCCTGCAAAAAACCTTTCGACTGAAACGCTGGATCGATATGGCGGCGCGGCACTGGTACTCGGCGGACGACCACATTCACATTAGGCGTTCGCCCAGTGAAAATGAATTTTTGCTCAACTGGATTCGGGCCGAGGATTTGAACGTAGGGGTCATGTTAAAAATGGGCGATTTTTGGGCCACCTACTACCCGCAGTACGCTTTTGGCGAGCAAGGCGTTTACCAGCGCGGCAACCATTTGCTGACGTCGGGCCAGGAAGACCCGCGAACGCCCGAGTTGGGACACGCGCTGGGTTTTGGGGCTGATGCGTCCGTTCGTTTTGCTCAGAGTTATTATTACTACGACAAAGTGTTCGACGAGATTCGGCGACGGGGCGGCCTTGCGGGCTACGCGCATCAGGCCGAGTCTTTTCACGGCTATCGGGGCCTGACGCTCGATGGCCTGCGCGGCAAAGTCGATGTGTTGGAAATTCTGCAATATTGCGTCTCGGCCCGGCCGCTCCGCACCGAACAATATTACCGCATGCTCGATCTGGGCTTTCCGCTTACGGCCGTAGCCGGCTCAGACTTTCCGTGGTGTGGCCAGGATCACGAACATGGAACGCCGGAACGCACGGCCCGTATCGGCAACGCCCGGTTCTATACCTATCTCGATGAACCCTTCAGCGCCTCAGCCTGGCAAAAGGCAGTCGCGGCCGGGCGCACCTTTGTTTCGAGCGGACCGATGCTTGACCTGCGGGTAAACAAAGCCCGGCCTGGTGATCGGCTGGATGTAAAGCCCGGCGACTCGCTGACCGTCACTGTCCATGCCTATGGGCAAGCGGAGCAGGTACCACTCTATGCGCTTGAACTTATCGCCCACGGTCAGGTGCTGAACCGCGTCACCAGCAACGAACCAGGCCAATCTGCTGAGCATCTATCGCTCATTTACCCTTTCGAAGCTTTGCAGCGAGGGATGTGGATTGCCGCGCGTTGTTTTGGTGATTCTACTCAGGCCGCCCACACTACGCCGGTTTACGTTACGGTGAATGGCAGTGGCTTTCACAATCCAAAAACCACCGGGAAATACTTGTCGCAAAGCGAAGAATATCTCCGGGAACTGGAAAAGGAACTCGATACCCATCGTGACAATCCCGAATTCAGGGCCTGGTACTATAAACAGGGCCTGAAATCCAGAATCCAGGAAACCCGAGAGGTTATTGCCAATTTGAGAAAACGGTTAGCCCGCTAGAGGTGTGTTTTTTGAAAATTTATAGTTTTTGATAAAAATCTTGATACTTCAATCATGCAAAAAACCGTCGTTATCGACATTGTGGCGCTGAGTGCCAACCTCATCGGCGAGCATACGCGCTTCCTGAAAGGGTACCTTAAAGGCCGTACCCTCACCCCCATCAAACCCGCGTTGCCCGCCGTGACCACCACGGCGCAAAGTTGCTACATAACCGGAAAATGGCCCGCCGAAAACGGTATCGTGGGCAACGGCTGGTACGACCGCGACGATGCCGAGGTAAAATTCTGGAAGCAGTCCAATCATTTGGTGCAGGGTGAAAAAATATGGGATGCCGCTAAAAAACGCGATCCTTCGTTCACTTGCTCCAAGATGTTTTGGTGGTATAATATGTACTCGTCTGCCGATTACTCGGCCACGCCCCGCCCGCAGTACCACGCCGATGGCGTCAAATCGCCCGACTGCTACACGCATCCGCCTGAACTGCGCGACCGTTTGCAGACCGAGCTGGGACAATTTCCGCTCTTCAATTTTTGGGGCCCCAACGCCAATCTCAAATCCTCGAAATGGATTGCCGACGCCTCGATGCTGGTCGATCAATGGCA
>NZ_JBGSXF010000444.1:0-5298 GCF_041751555.1 Persicitalea sp.
CCGAAGAGCCGGGAGCATTCATGGCCGAGGCCAAGAAGATCATGCAGGACAGCCGCAACCCGCTCTATGCCAAAACCGCCGCCGAACTGGACACGATATGGATGAGCGCACCTTCGTCGGTACAGCAAACGCAATTCGCCACCATCATGCGCCGCCTGGCGGGCAAAGGCCAGAAAGCCGGACCCGTTTTCTATCTGATGATGCGCAACTTCCGCACGGTACTCATGCAGCCGGAAGCCGACGTGAACGGCTTCCTGGCTACGCTCGACCGCGCCAGCGAATTGTATGACGGCAAGACGTTTCAAAAAGTGCTGGAAAACATGCAGTTGCTTTTGGAAAAAAGACAGCTTTACTCTTCCAATTTCAACAAACTCTACGTCGTAGCTGGTAGCTACCGATTTCGTTTCGACGATTCCAAACCTGACCAGGATGCCCCGACGGCCGCCGCTCCCGCTAACGATGGCTGGGACACGCCCTCCGATACGGCCGTGCTTGTTTTGACCAACATGGAACCGCTTCCAACCGTGACAGGCGCATTGCTCGATCTGCAGGAGGCTGCCTTCGCGATGGTTTCCGGCGGCGACTCCGCTGTGTTCGGGCCCAGTACGGGGGCCGTTTCGCTGCGGGGCGGTACTTTTGTCGGTAAAGGCGGCAAGTTCGACTGGACGGTGGCGGGTGATCCATCCATCTACGCAGAATTCTCGGATTATAGTTTCAACGTCGTCACCCCGAAGCTGACCGTTGAGGATGCTATGCTGAATGATAAGGCTCGGCTGGAAAAGCCCGTGCAGGGTGTTTTTGAATTCAAAGCCACCCGCCGACCCACCGGGAAACCCATTACGTTTCCGCGTTTCGTGTCGCGCAAGAACGACGCCGTACTGCGCAATACCCGCAAGAGCATGACCTACAAAGGTGGTTTTAGCCTGGTGGGAACGACCGTGTACAGTACTTCGCTCAGCGGTGAACCCGCGCAGCTATACGTCACTTATCAAGACAAACCCGGCTTCCGGGCCGCCAGCAAACGCTTCGTCATCACCGATTCGACGGTAGCGGCGAAAGTGGCTGAGTTTTCGCTGCCGCTGGGCCGCGACTCAGTCTATCATCCAGGTGTGCGCTTCCGATACAGCGACGACGCGGGACTATTGCGCCTCGAGCGAGCCGACGGTACGCCTTACGCCGCCCTGCCATACATCGACAGCTACCACAAAATGAACATCTGGGCCGAGGCTCTGCGCTGGGATTTTCCGAAAGAAGAGGTTCAGTTTTATACGATCGTGGGCAAGAAGGAATTGACCGTGCGGCTGGAATCTTTCGATTATTTTCGCAAGCAACGTTTCTCGGGCATTGTCGAGGACTTTGGCTTCCAGCCGCTTATAATGGCCGCCAATTACGTGCAGACTAAGAAGGTTCAGGCATTCTCCCCTTACGATCTGGCCACGCAGTACCGTCAGGACGCCACGATTATGCGCAACGCGCTGGAAAGTCTGACGCTCGACGGGTACTTCGACAGCAGCCCAGAGGCCGATCAGTTTCGTCTGAGCAGGAAGGGCATCATGTATATCCTGGCGAATCTGGACAAGAGCGATTACGACAATTTTCAGATCATATCGCAATACCAGGCGAACAGCGAAATGGCTAACGCCAGTATCTCACTCAAAGACACGTTGCTGACAGTGCTGGGCGTGGAGCGATTTGTCGTCAGTGACTCTTTGAAAATTGTGGCCGTGCCTTCTGACAAAAAAGTAGTCATCGGACGCGGGCGCGACTTTACGGTGAACGGCCAGCTCAAATCGGCCAATTTTCGCTTTGCGGGTAATAACCTAAAATTCAACTACGACCAGTTTTTCGTGAACCTCACTGAGGTGGATTCCATTACTTACACGCCGCAGGAAAAATATGCAAAGGGTATGACGGGTGATGTGGGAGGCCATATAAAATACGACAAAGGCGGTACATTTTATCTCAGTGACCCCAAGAACAAATCGGGGCGACAGAAGGGCAGCAAGTCGCCGCGCCTGGTGATTCCCGAAGGGATCACAGTCTTTTTTGACCAGCCGGAACGTGAGAATCTAGCATACAATCGGGAGGTCTTTTTCAGAATTCCCAAAATCGATTACGACAGTCTCGATAAGCGTGACGTAGTTTTTTTGGGAACTTTCAACTCGGACGGCATCCTGCCGCCTTTCAAGGCGGTACTGAAGAGCATGGACGACAACTCGATGGGCTTTGCATACAAAGCCACTGCACCAATGAAACTGTACCAGGGTAAGTCGGCGGTCAAGTTCACCGAGCCTTTGGTGATGGACAACATGGGCCTGCGCTCGAAGGGAATCATCACACACCTGGCGGCCACTATTCAGGCCGAAGAAATGCTGCTGACGACGGATTCGCTGCTGGCTTCGGGCAATGGGGCATCGATAAAGGAGGCGACCATCGGCAAGGGTTATTTTCCCAAAGTTGAACTGAAAAACTACTCTTTGCGCTGGTTTCCCAAAGCCGATAGTATGTTTATTGCAAGCAAAGGAAACGCTTTCAACTTTTACGCAGGTACCACGCAGTTGGAAGGCGAGCTGCTGCTGCGCTCAGCGGGATTGTACGGTCAGGGAGAGCTAAAGCGGAAAGACTCCGATTTGGTTTCTCAGGACATAAAGTTCAATAAGGAGGGTTTCGTTGCCAATAAGTCGCAATTGACCGTTACGGCTGGGCAGGAAAAGTCGTTCCGGCCCATTCTATTGGGAAAAAATGTGGATGTAGATTTCAACGTTGCCAAGAATCTGGTAGAGATGACCACGGCGGCTTCGGGTTTTGGCACCGACTCTTCGGCGCTGGAATTTCCCTACGCGTCCTACCGTACCTCGATCAATAAAGCTCGCTGGAACATCGCCAACAAAACCATCGCGATGAAGGGCGACGTGGCCAACTCCACCTTCACTACTACCGCGCCCGAGCAAGAAGGGCTGGCTTTTAACGGCTCCGCTGCCCTTTACGAGATCGAGAAAATGACACTGAATGTGAGCGGCGTACCGTATGTCCGTACCGCGGACGTGAAGATCCTCCCCGACAAGGGCGTGGTGAGCATACGCAAAAACGGCGAAATGACGGAGTTCAAGAACGCCCGCATCGAGATCGATACACTCAACAGCTCGCACCGACTGAAAGAGGCGAACATCCGTATTAGCTCGCGCAACCGCTTCGAGGGGTCGGCGACTTACCAATACGTGACTTCGCGCAAGGATACCTTCAATATCAAAATGGGCAACTTTGAGCTGCACGAGATAGGGGGAGCCGTGGCGAGTGTTTCCAAAAGGAACAAGAAAGAGCCTGCTTCCGTCACGCCATCGGGGAGGTTTTATACCACAGCCCGCGCCCGTGTATCCGAGGACGACAAGTTTCAGCTTGCACCCCGAATACAATATAAGGGCGATGTGAACTTGATCGCCTACGAACCCACTCTGCAACTCGACGGGCTTATTCGTCCGCTGTTGAAGCCGCGGCCCGATCTGTCGAGTTCCTGGATCACTTTCAAAGGAGACGGTACCGACTCGACGGGGATCATCACGATCAAAGTCAATAAGGAATTAAAAAACGAAGTGGAGCAGCCGCTCTTCGCCGGGCTGCATTACCGCTCGGGCGGAGGCATGTACCTGAGTTTTCTATCGCCGAAATTTACCGAACGTGACCGCGACATTTATACCGCCCAGGGCAACCTGCGCTACGACGAGGATCAGAAGGCGTTCGTCATCATGCCACCGCCAGGGGCCGACAGTCTGGTTAACGAAGCCAATGCCTTCGTGTTTGACGATCTGAAAGGTGTCGCTTCATTCAAGGGGCCATTGCAAATCACCGAACCTACTTTGGGCCGCGCGGCGGGGCAAGTGGATGTGCAGGTGGACAGCGCCCGCTACGAGTTCAACACCCTGTTGACACTGAACCTGCCTGCGCTGGCTCCCATTGCCACCGAACTAGCTACGAAGATCGTACAGACCAACCTCGATGAACAGAATAGTGATCCCGCCGAAGACGATCAGGATCGCCTGATCGCGAAACTCGCCGCCCTCATTGGCCAGAAAGCTGCCGACGCTTACTTAACGCTGACCGCTGCTGGCTACAAGCCGCTTTACGAAGCCTCTCCCGAACTGGACGCATCGCTGGTACTTTCCAACCTTGATCTCCGCTGGTCGGATATCCACGGGGCCTATTTTTCGCTGGGTAAAATCGGGATGTCTAACTTGGGCCGTAACGACATCAACGCTCAGATGGATGGGCAGTTTGAGTTACGCCGCACCGATATGGGCGATGAGTTTAGTCTCTACCTGGAACTCTCTCCCGATGTATGGTTCTTCATGGATTACGCACAGAAGCAGGTAGGCATTGTGTCGTCGGACGTGAACTTCAACGACAAAATCACGGTAAAGTCCCAAAACACCAAGGTTAAAGGTGGTGAACTGATTCCATTGGGATTTGAAGAAAAAAACCTGTTCCTCGACCGTTTTTCCGACTTCTACCAGCCTGCCCTCAAAAAGGCGCGCATTGCTAAAGCCGCCGCCGCGAAGAAAGACGCCAAGAAGAAAGCGGAGAAAAAGAAGGCAGAAGCCACCGAAGGATTCTAAAAAAAATCATTTTGGTACAATTGTTTTGTATATTAACGCAAAGTTGAGCCAAACAACCCGGTTCCGGTGGGTTATTTGCTTTTCAATTGTATTTTTGTGCGCCTTTTTAGGATTTTGCACTCCACATCTTGAAATAATACAAAATATGACATTTGGCTTTTTCCTGGGCACTTTTGCCCTGGCTTACCTTTTGGGCTCTATTCCCACCTCAGTTTGGTACGGTATTGGCTATTTCGGCGTGGACGTACGTCAACACGGTAGTGGTAACGCGGGTGCGACCAACACCTTTCGGGTACTAGGTAAGCGCGCTGGCACCATCGTCATGTTGATCGATATTCTCAAAGGCTGGACGGCGACTTGCCTGGCCTTGCTTTTGTACTATTTTAACGTAATCGGCACTGAGGAGCTACTGACCTACAAAATCGTCTTTGGGCTAGTAGCTATCGTCGGCCACATCTACCCGATCTTCGTCAACTTCAAAGGTGGTAAGGGTGTAGCTACGCTGCTTGGCATGGTACTAGCGGTGCACAGCGAATTGGCCTTGGTATGCATCACCATTTTCATCTTAACCCTGCTGACCTCGCAGATCGTATCGCTGAGTTCGATGCTGGCGACACTAGCCTTTCCGGTAGTTTCGTTGCTGGGCATCTTCGGTCAGCCCGAAACGCTACTGGTCATCTTTGGTTTT
>NZ_JBGSXF010000445.1:0-4810 GCF_041751555.1 Persicitalea sp.
TGCCGTGGGAGGAATTTACTAAGGATAATTTCGACCTCGTACGGGCGCAAAAAATCCTCGACTCTGAACACTTCGGTTTGGAAAAGGTGAAGGAGCGCATCATCGAATATCTGGCGGTCTTGAAACTGAAGAACAATATGAAGGCCCCGATTCTCTGCCTGTACGGCCCTCCCGGCGTGGGCAAGACTTCGCTGGGTAAGTCGGTGGCCAAGGCCCTCAACCGCAAGTACATTCGCATGGCCCTGGGCGGTGTTCATGACGAAGCCGAAATTCGCGGCCACCGCAAGACCTACATCGGTGCCATGCCGGGCAAGGTGATTCAGCTTATTAAGCGGGCAGGTTCGTCCAATCCGGTCTTTATTCTGGACGAAATTGATAAGGTAAGTTCTGACTTCCGGGGCGACCCGGCTTCGGCCCTGCTGGAAGTACTTGACCCCGAGCAGAACGCTAACTTTACTGATAACTTCATGGAGGTCGAGTATGATCTTTCGAAAGTACTTTTCATCGCCACGGCCAACTCCCTCGAAACCATCAATCCTGCCTTGCGCGACCGGATGGAAATCATAGAGATGACGGGCTACACGATGGAGGAAAAGTTGCAGATCGCCAAAAAGTACCTCGTTCCCAAACAGCGGAAAGAGAACGGATTGAAAGCCACCAACGTCAAAATTGAAGACAAAGCCCTGCAAAAGGTTATCGAGGGATACACCCGCGAGTCGGGTGTCAGGAATCTGGAGCAGAAGGTTGGTACATTGATGCGTAAGGTGGCTAAGTCCATCGCCATGGAACAGGACTACTCCAAAACGGTGAAGGCTGAGCAGGTCGAGAAAATGCTCGGAGCGGAGATTTTCGACAAAGATTTGTACCAGGACAACGACATCGCGGGCGTCGTAACTGGCCTGGCCTGGACATCGGTAGGCGGCGAAATTCTGTTTATTGAAACCAGCCTCAGCCGCGGCAAGGGTGTCCTGACGTTGTCGGGACAACTGGGCGACGTGATGAAGGAGTCTGCCGTGACGGCACTTTCGTACCTCAAAGCTCACGCCGAGCGGCTGGGAATCGACTACCGCGTATTCAATCACTATGATCTGCACGTCCACGTTCCCGCCGGGGCGGTACCCAAAGATGGCCCGTCGGCGGGTATCACTATGCTTACCTCAATGGCTTCGATCTTCACCCAGCGACGTGTAAAGCCGTTCGTCGCCATGACGGGCGAAATCACGCTCCGCGGCAAGGTGCTGCCTGTAGGTGGTATCAAGGAAAAAATACTGGCGGCCCGCCGGGCGGGAGTGAAGGAGATCATTCTTTGTGTGAAAAATAAAAAAGACGTGAACGAAGTCCAGGCCGATTATATTAAGGATTTGTCGTTCCATTACGTCGATACGGTAGATGAGGTGCTGGCCGCCGCGCTACTACCAGAAACCGTCTCTCGACCCATGAAATTCGTTTTTCCTGAAGAGAAAAAGGAGGAGCCGAACGGTACTTTACCGGTGGTGGTGGTTTAGTACGGGACGCTTTGGCATCAATTTTTACAGAAGCAATTAGCTTTGGAGTTCCTAAAACGGGAACTCCTTTTTTACACCAAACCATTCTGCATTTTGAAAAAGTCGGTAAAGATTTTTCTCGGCATCGTCATATTACTTATTGTAGCGCGGCTACTGCTACCCTACTTCGTATTGAAGTACGTGAATAAGACGCTGGCCGACCTCGACGGCTACACCGGACATGTGAGCGACGTGGACATTACACTGTACCGCGGGGCCTACCAAATCGACAGCATCAACATTCGTAAAGTAGATGGCAAGATCGAGAAGCCCTTTATCATGATCCCAAAAATGGACCTTTCCGTCGAGTGGAAGTCCCTGTTTAAAGGTCAGCTAGTGGCGGAAGTGGCCTGTATACGGCCCGAAATCAATTTTGCTTTCAGCGAAAGCGAGGAGGCCAGCCAAACCGGAACCGAAGAAGACTGGACACAGGTCATCAAAGATCTGTTGCCGATCAATATCAACCGCTTTACGGTTACCAACGGCACAATCAACCTCACCAACGTGGTATCGCAGCCCAGCACCGACCTGTCAATGAAGGATTTTGACCTCGAAATCGCCAATATTCGCAATGTGGTCGAGAACGACGATAAATTTCCCTCACCCGTGACAGCCTCGGGTGATCTTCCCGGTTTCGGCGGCACGATGACTTTTGACGCCAATATGCAGTTGCTGAAGGAAATGCCGGACATGAACTACAATCTCAAACTCAATGACCTGCAACTTGTTAAGCTCAACGCGCTTTCCAAGCGTTACGCCGGTATCGACTTTGAAAAAGGAACGCTTGATTTGGTGAGTGAAATGGAAATGCTGGATGGCAAATTACAGGGTTACCTCAAACCGCTCACCCACGACATGAAGATTTTTGAGTGGAACGAAGGCGATAAACGAACCGTCACGCAGTTTGTGATTGAATTATTGGCAGAAGGTGGTAACAAGCTACTGGAAAACAAGGTGAAAGATCAGGTAGCGACGCGTATCCCGCTGAATGGGACCGTGGAAAACGTTGAAACGGGTGTGTGGCCTACGCTCATCGGAGTGCTGCGCAACGGCTACGTTAGTGCCCTGACCGATAGCTTTGACAACACGCTTAGTGTAAAAGAAGCCTGGGATCTCTACCGCGAAGACCGACGCGAACAAAGAGAAGAACGCCGCGAAGAGCGAAAGGAAAAGCGCGAAGAAAGGAAGGCCGAGCGGAAAAAGCGGTAGGGGCAAAGGTAGAGACGCGGCATGCCGCGTCTGGCGGGCGAAAGCAACCCACGCCTGACCCGTAGCGTTCAAGCGAAGCAAAACAGGATCCTTAGCGCCGGAACCCTTATAAAATCACCGTCCGGTTATCGTAAATGAAAACCCGGTCGTTAAAGATCAATTTCAGGGCCTTCGATAGTACCAACTTTTCTGTATCACGGCCTAGTGTAGCCATATCGGCCGGCGTGAGACGGTGATCCACTTCCTTGACGTCTTGCGCGATGATTGGGCCTTCGTCCAGGTCGTCGTTTACGAAGTGGGCCGTGGCGCCGATAATCTTCACACCTCGCTCGTAGGCTTGCCGGTAAGGATTGGCTCCCATGAAGGCAGGCAGGAAGGAGTGATGAATGTTGACGATGCGGTTGTTATACTGCTGCACGAAACTGGGCGTCAGCACCCGCATGTACTTGGCCAACACCAGGTACTCAGGCTGATAAACTTCCAAAGTCCGCAAGATAGCGTTCTCGTGTTCTTCACGACTCTTGTGTTCGTGCGACACAAAATGGAAGGGGATGCCGAATTTGCTCACCAGGGGCTGTAAGATGTTGTAATTACTTACTACCGCCTGGATGTTAGCGTCCAGTTCGTCGAAGGCGTATCGAATTAGTAGTTCGGCCAGGCAATGATGTTCCTTTGTGACCAGCAGCACGATGTCCTTTTTCTTAGTCGGATTGATGCGCAGACCGATTCCTTCGGGTAGTTCGGCTTCGAGCGTTTTTGTGAGTTGGGTCAGGTCAGCATCACCCTCGAACTCCGTCCGCATGAAAAACCGCCCGGATGGACTAACGTACTCGTCGTTCTTAATGATGTTTTGCTGGTTCTCGAACAGCACGCGAGTTACCAGGTAAATCAGTCCTTTGTGGTCGGGGCCGTTCATCAACAGAACATGACGATGGTCTTTGGGAGGTTGGCGCTTGGCCATTAATTGCGGGCTTTTTTGTTTCAGAATAACATATTACAGCAACAAAGTAACGACAAAGCACGATGGGACGAAAACTTCGAACTGAAAGTCAGTTTTCGTTGGACGTTTTCAGGGAGACTATTGATAGATTTATGAGTAAAACAGGAGCAAGTTTTTCTTTGCTAGAAAACGGGTACTTGTTTAGTTTATTAGTGTAAAAATCTTTAAATCAATAACTTATTATTTAAAATGATGAAGAAAATATTCATATTTATCGCCGCGATCACTTTGATAGGGCTTGATTTTTCGGCGGTACAGGCGCAGAAAAAGGGCAAACCACTTTACACCCACCCGCTGGGTGTGCAGGCTTACACTTACCGTAATCACTGGGACAAAGGTGTAGCCGCCGTGTTGGACACGATTCAAAAACTGGGGATCACTGAAATTGAAGCGGGCACACCGAAAGGACTCACGCCCGAAGAATTCCGCGAAATGTGTGCCGCGAGAGGTATCGATATTGTTGGCACCGGAGCAGGTTACGAACAAATCGTGAAAGATCCGATGAAAGTCGTGGAGCAAGCCAAGGCTTTGGGTTCCAAATTCGTGATGGTAGCCTGGATTCCGCACCAGCGTGGTCAATTTAATCTCGAGAATGCTAAGAAAGCCGTGGAGGACTTCAACCGCGTCGGCAAAGTACTGAAAGACAACGGACTTACGTTTTGTTATCATACCCACGGCTATGAGTTTCAGCCTCACGGCGATGGTACGTTGATGGACTACCTCATTCAAAACACAGACCCAAAATACGTATCCTTCGAAATGGATGTGCTTTGGACGCACTTCGGCGGTGGCGATCCGGTGGCCTTGCTCAACAAATACGGCAGCCGCTGGAAGCTGATGCACCTCAAAGACCTCAAAGAGGGTATAGAAGGTGACCTGACGGGCGGCACTCCCCATGAAAACGACGTACCGCTCGGCACTGGGCAAATCGACATGGAGAACGTGATCCGCGCCGCCAAGAAGGTCGGCATCAAACACTTTTTCATCGAGGACGAAAGCGAAAAGGAACTGGCCTTCGTACCGATAAGCATCGAGTACTTGAAAGGGCTGCGGCAGT
>NZ_JBGSXF010000446.1:0-13783 GCF_041751555.1 Persicitalea sp.
GTGAGTGTAGCGGGCAGACGGTCAAGAAAACGCTCCTTGAAATACGCTCGCTCCTGCTGGCTATTCAAGCCATCGAGACCGACGTCCTGTTTCTCGCGAGCTCCCGGTTCGTTGCTGAACGCATTGATAATGAACTGTTCCTTCGTCACGCGGCCCCAGGCAGTACTATCTACGTTGATGCCCGGCCTCGGCTCGACGGGCAGGCCGTTCTCAAAATTGAATCGACCGTCGGGGATAACGTCCTCCGAAACGTCGCCCAAGTTGAAGACCAGTTTACCACCCGTCGTGTTGTTCTGGTTTTCTACCCCATCGCGCACTACTCCGTTTTCGCCCCCAATGAAAGGGTCCATGAGCCAAAACTCGATGTTCTCGATGTTGGCATTGTCAAAGTCGATGTCCGACGTGACCGCCCGGCTGATAGCGCCGAAATTGCGTCGCGGATTCTTCAAGCGACCGTCGTTGTCCAGGTCGGGGTTGTAGTTGTACATCCCGCGCTCGCTGGGGTAGTAAGCGATGTCGAGAATATTCTGCGGCAAGTTCAGCGGCGGCACCGACCGACCGGGGAACAGTTCCTGAGGTGTGAAGAGTGTGACGTAGAAATTCTGCACATCGGCATCGGTGATTTTAGGGGGACGCAAGTTGAAGCCTAACCCAGTATACTGAAAAAGGTTGTCCACCGAATAGACCGCCATCTTAGCCCGGCGGAAACCGAATTCCAGCGGATTGTCGGGCGACCCTTGCGGGAATTGCTGTGGTGTGGAACCCAGCCGCCAGCGCGTAGGTTGCCGCGTAAGGTCATAGATTGTACGGGCGGCCTCGAAGTCGTCCACCAGCGAGCGGTCGTTAACCAGTGGCGACACACCCGGAAATATCTTGGCGACTTCGCCCTTAAATTGAATGCTGGACGGCTCCTTGGTTTGGAGCAGGGGTAGTTTATCCAACCATTTGGTCAGGAAAGGCGCATCTTTTCTAATGTTGGCATCGAAACCTATGATCGTATTATTGGTCGGTTCGTTACCGATGGCCACGCGGGTCAGGAAGCCGGCGGGCGTTTCGCGGTGGTTCATTACCGTGGCCCCAATGTTGATGTCGTTGCTCACCAGGTAGTCGAGCCGCGTTCCAAACAGTGTCCTGATTTGGTTATTAAACAGGTCGGGCCGCTCAAACTCGATCACAATCTCACGCCCGGAGTTTAGAACGCTGGGATTGACAATACGGACGCGGCCAATCTGGGCCTCGACGATAAAATCCACGCCGGGCGACAGCGACACACCCCCGGCCGTCACCGTCACCGACTCTTCCGAAACGCCGTAGGGCAACTGAACCTCCGCCCCGCCCGCCGCCTGGTACGCGCCTTTGAGGTAAAACTTGTTGCGCTCGTTGATCTGCTGCGCGTCGATTTGGGTGGTGTTGTAGAGTTCGGGGAAGACGTATTTGTTTTTCAAAATGTCCTCATCCGCGTCGAAATACTCGGCCAGGTTAGAGCCGAAGGGTTCCAACACCGGAAAGAATACGCGACCCGTGCGACTGTCGATCGTGATGCCTTCTACAAAGTCGAAGTTACCATCGGGTTGCAGGTCGTTGACGGGGTTCAGGCGGTCCAGCCCCATCACGCGCAGCAGCGGTTTGTTTTGCAGGTTGCGGCCTTCCTGCAAGTTGGGGTTGTCGATCCCCGTCAGGTCGTCTTTATAAATTATTCTGAGTTGAAAACCCTGGCGGTCGATCTGATTGGTACCCAGGGAGTACACGTTTTTCATCATCAAATCCCACATCGGCAACTGCGTGTTGTTGCGGATGGTGGCAGATTTCAGGAGTTTCAACGCAATTACTTCGTCGTCCGGGCGAGCCTGGTAGTCTTCCGTGAGTTCGCCTACTTTGTAGTTTCGTCCGTTTAGGGTGTACTCATAGGCTACAGCCAGCACCTCGTCGTTGCGCAGCGGCACCGTCAGCGATAGGTAGCCTAGTTGCGGGTTGAACCTGTACTCGCTTTCGCCCAACAGCCGCTTGGCCCCGCGCAGCACCTCAAAGTCGATGCTTTTTTCCAAACCAAGTGTATTGGTCAACTCAAAGGTCGTGCGGTCTATCTGGCGGAATGCCTCATTCTCGCGCAGAGAGCGGTACAGACCGTTGGCTTCGTTGTCGGCGGGCGACTTGGGCTGAATCGGCTGAACGGAAGGAAGATTTTTCTTAAAAGGACTCGGCTCGCCCAGGTCAGCAAAGGCGGCCAGATTGCGCAGCGACTGCGTATTTGTCGTGCGGTTGGTCACGTAGACTTCCAGGCGGGTGATCGTCACGCCCGACGTAATGGCGGGCAGCGATTTGAGCGAACCTTCGTAGATATTTCTGAAATACTGGGAGAGGAAAAAGTGGCGGTTCTCATCGTAGTTATCCGCCCTGATCTCAAAATCCTGGGTCTGCGCACCGCCGCGCAGCACGCGACGTTCTTTCCGCGAGCGCTGCACCGAACCCACAAAGGTAGCATTCAGTCGTCCGAATTGCAGTTCGGCCTTGGCCCCAAACAGGTTCTGCACGCCGGGTATCAACTGGCTGTTGATGGGCCAACTAATGTTACCCGCTTCCAGCTTGCGCACCAGACTTTCCTCCGGTGCCTTATAGTTGAGTTTCAAGGCGTTTTCAAAGTTAAAACTGGCCTTGGTGTCGAAGTTGGTCAGAAAGCCCAGCTTGTCGCCGATCTTGGCGTTGAAGTTGATGTTGATTTGCTCGTTGAAAATGAAGTTAGTATTTCGCCGCTGCCGGATGGGAATCGAGGGATTATCGATGAACTGATGCATCACCCCGAAGTCCAGGGCCACGAATCCATTGGGCTTAAAGTCTGAGAAGTCATTTCCCAGTAATTTATCCAAAGCTGGTGGGAGATCCAGTTTGGGCAGCAGCCCGCGTCCGCCCATGGCGCTCTTGCCATCAAGCCGGGCCGAGTACTCACGCATCAGGGTCTCGAAGGCCCGTCGGCGCTGCATCTCATTGTACGTTTGCAGATCAACGCTTTCCGTGGGGCGGTAGTTTAGCGTGCCCTCGGGGGTTTTGATGTCCTCCTCGATCACCACCCGGCCCGTGTTATCGAGCTGCATGGTGGTACCGATGTTGGCGGGGTCATCCAGGTAGTAGGAAGTACGCGGGCGCGGGTCGGTGAAGCGGTTGCGGTAGAAGTCCTGCCAACTCAATCTGGGGCTGCGACCCGATTTTTTAAGGCTATCACCCGTCGTGTCAGCCGCTGCCGCCGCGGGTATGTAAGCCACGAACGGACTAACGCCCCCCTGTTCGGAGAGCGAAATATTGCCCGTAGCGTCGGCCAGAAAATAGGCACCAACGGTAAGGGCAACGGTGCGGAATAGTAATTGGTAAATGGTTCCTGACAAAGCCTATTGCACTTGGTTATAAGAGGGTAAGGTCGGGTGGCCAGACTAAGTTATCCGGAAAGTACCGACCTGATTCATTGAGCGGGGGATGCCGTGGTAGAGACAAAACGGCCAAAACCTTGCCAATATTCTTTCAGCGGAAAATTATTGTGAATGAGTGATTGAGAGAATGAGAGAATAATTAGACGAAAATGATATTCTCTCAATCACAATTCACTCAATCACAATTAAAAATAAGCTTAGCGCAGAGCGAGTTTGATGAGTTCTTCGACGGTAAGTTGATCGCCTTCACGCTTGATGATTGTGTCCAGACTTTTCTCGGCGGAGGCTTTAGGAATTCCCAAGGTGACCAGCGCAGCCAGGGCTTCGCTGCGCGTACTACCACCCGATACTCCAGCCAGAAACGGCACTGGAGAGCTAATCGAATCCTTACGCATCTTGTCTTTCAGTTCTAAAATCACCCGCTGCGCGGTTTTGGAACCAATGCCCTTGATAGACTGTACGACGCGGACATCCTCGTTCATAATCGCGTGGCGGATTTCAGAAGAAGACAGCGAAGAAAGCATCACCAAAGCTGTGGCCGGACCAACGCCTGATACACCCACCAAGTCCAGAAAAAGCGTTTTCTCGTCCGGTTCACCGAAGCCAAAAAGAATATGGGCATCGTCGCGGATGTTGAGGTAGGTAAAAATTTTACTCTTCTCCCCTACTTCGGGCATGGCCGAGTAAGTCTGTAACGAGATGCGGACTTCATAGCCCACGCCCTGCACGTCTATGATGGCGTAGGCCGGGTCTTTGTAAGCAACTTTTCCTTCTAGGTAGGCGATCATATTTTTAGTGACAGAGTGGCAAAGTACCTGAGTACCCGAGTACCTGAGTACCTGAGTACCTGAGTACCTGACGAAAAACGCAAACAGCTTTACTTACTCGGCAGACAGTAAAAACTTTGGTACTTGAGTATAGAGGTACTCAGGTACTTTTTTATAAAAAACACCACCCACAGTTTCCTGCGGGTGGTGGCAATCCATTTGTACATTTTATTTATCCTGAAATCAAAAGCTTCATTCCAGCCTTGATTTTACTACCTTTCATGCGGTTGGCAGCTTTGATGTTGTCAACCGTGAGGCCGTATCGCTGAGAAATGGTCCAAAGTGTATCGCCTCGCTGCACGGTATGGTACTTAGGCTTGACTCGGGTCGTGGCACTTTTGATTGAGGCCACCGCCGGAGCTGCCCTAGCAGACCCAGCATTAAAGATCTTCAATTTCTGACCTACCAGAATTTTGCCACTGCCCAGGTTATTCCAATCCTTCACATCGTTAATACTGACGCCGTAACGGTGGGCGATCTCGGTCAGATTATCGCCACGGCGGACGATGTAGGTAGCGGTTTTAGGGGCGGGTTGTATCCTGACCACCTTCGCAGGTTTTGCCTCCGGTTGCTCTTCCATCTCGCTTACATCGGCCACCAATTCTTCTTTGTCGTTAGCTTCTGTAGTGTCGGGGGTTTCCTTCGTGGCTGTGTTTTTTGCCAAAACTACTGGAACTTTAGCCGCCGGACGCGGAGCGACTTTCACTTTTTGCATAATGGTCAGGCGTTGGCCGCGCAACAAACGGGTACTGCGCAGACGGTTCCAGCTTTTCACTTCGCTGATACTCACACCGTATCGTCGCGCCACGGTGGTCAGCGATTCGCCGCTTCTTACGGTGTGCCGCAACCGCTTGGTAGCATACTCACCGTCTTCATCTATTGATGCAAGCATCACACCGGGCAAACCGCGCTGCGACGCCGAATCAAGGATAGATAGGCGGTTGGGCTGCATGAAGGCAAATTTTTGGGCGGGCAGTTTTAAAGCAAAACCTCGCGTGTACTCGGGAAGTACATCACTGATGATCGACGGATTGAGGCGTTGAATTTCCTCCATCGTTACTCCGCTCAACGCAGCAAAGGTGGTCAGATTCAAGTAGCCATTGACCTGAATAGTATCGGTGATCGTCGGAAACTGAATGATATTAGGGGCGATACCGTGGTCTTCGCCGTAGTGCATCATATAGAGGATTCCTACGTACTGAGGTACATAGCCGCGCGTCTGCTTGGGAAGCGAATTGTAGATCCCCCAAAAGGTGTTACCCCCGCTGCGGCGCATGGCGCGTTTGACGTTACCGGGGCCGCAGTTGTAAGAGGCGAGGGCCATTTCCCAGTCGCCGAAAATTCTGTAAAGCTGTTTGAGGTAGCGACAGGCCGCCTCGGTGGATTTCTCAGGATCGAAACGCTCGTCGATGTACGAATCTTGCTTCAGGCCGAATTCTCGACCCGTGGCCCGCATGAACTGCCACAGTCCGCCTGCCCCGGCGTAGGAAATGATCTTAGGATTGAGCCCCGACTCGATCATGGAAAGGTACTTCAACTCATCCGGCATATCGTGCTTAGCCAGCAAACGCTCGTAAATCGGGAAGAAAAGATTTTTGTCTTCCATCATACGCCGCGTAAAATCGGGTTTCGTGTAGATGAAGTACTCCACGAACTTGTGCGATTCGGCGTGATACACCAGCGGAATTTTCTTTTCCAGCAAGCCCAGGCGCTCTCTGACTAGTTCGGTCGGTACCCGATTGGCGGGTTCTTCAATTTCCGGCAACAAATCGGTGGCCGCTACACTCAGCGTGTCGGATTCTTCAAAGATGATTTCGTCTTGTTGCAATTGAGGCACCGCCAAGACCGGAAGGTTGCATAAAGCTAGGAGGGCCAGGGTGGCTAGGTTCACGACTCGCTTGGGTAGGTTCATTGGTGTCGGGAAGGTTTAGGTAGTTGAGAATAAACGGTTGACAGTGCCAATTTAAAAACTGTCTTTGTGAAATTCTGGGATTGGTACTTTGCAAAGCCTGAAATAGAATAAAACTACTATACTATTTGCGGTGTTACAGTTATTTTTGTTAAGTGCTTGGAAAAAGCCAATAATTTTTCCTCTTCAAAAGCCTTAGTCATAATTTGCAAGCCGATCGGCAAATCGTTTTCGTCCAGCCCATTAGGAATAGAGATGGCAGGCGTTCCGGCGACATTGGCTTGAACAGTGAATATATCGGCCAGATACATTTGCAGGGAATCGTCCGTTTTTTCTCCCAGTTTGAAAGCTGTCGTAGGCGTCACGGGAGAGATCAGAAAATCGTAATAGGTTAGGAGACGCTCAGTTTCTGAGCGGATCAGTTTTCTAACGCGCTGCGCTTTCGTATAGTATGCGTCATAATAATTTGCGCTCAATACAAAGGTGCCCAGCAGAATTCGCCGCCGCACTTCCTCACCGAAGCCCTCGGTGCGGGATTTTTTATATAGGCTTTCCAGATCAACGGCCTCTTCGCTGCGGTAACCGTAACGGACACCGTCGAAGCGGGCGAGGTTAGAGCTGGCTTCGGCGGTCGTGAGGACATAATAAGTGGGAAGGCCGTACTTCAGCAGCGGCATTTCGACGGGCTCGACGGTGTGACCTTGCTCCCGAAGTTGCTCGATCACTTCCAGCGTACGCTGCCGGATGGCAGGTTCTACGGCCTCGCTCTCTACAGACTCGCGCAGGTAGCCCACACGCACCTTTGCTCCTTCGTCCTGTTTTAAATTTTTGGAATAAATCGGCACCTCTCTGGTTGAAGCCGTACTGTCGAAATCATCGTCTCCGGCCATTATTTCCAGCAGCAGCGCGGCGTCTTCCACGCTTTTGGTAATTGGCCCGATACAGTCGAAGGAGGAAGCATAGGCAATCAAACCCCAGCGCGACACGCGACCATAAGAAGGCTTCAAACCTACTACACCGCAGAAAGCGGCGGGTTGCCGCACCGAACCGCCCGTATCGCTACCGAGCGAAGCGTGGCAAAGGCCCGCCTGCACGGCTACCGCTGAGCCACCGGATGAGCCGCCCGGTACCCGGTTTTCGTTGGCGGCATTACGTACCGGGCCAAAGTACGAGCTCTCGTTGGACGAACCCATCGCGAACTCGTCGCAGTTTTGCCTTCCGATGACGATAGCGTCTTCATCTAGCAAACGCTGCACCGCTGTAGCCGTGAAAGGAGATATGTAGTTATCGAGTATTTGGCTACCCGCCTGTACGCCGTGTCCTGCGTAACAAAGTACATCTTTAATCCCCAGCACCAGTCCGGCGAGACGCCCCGAAGTGCCAGCAGCTAAGCGAGCGTCGATTTCCTCGGCCCGCTGCCGGGCGCCGTCGGCATAAATTTCTACGAAGGCATTGAGGTGCTGGTGCTGCTCGATACGAGCGAGGTACTGCCCGACCAATTCGGTACAAGTCGTGTCGCCAGCTTGCAAGTCGCTCTGAATCGCATCAAGTGTAAGGTAATCTTTCAATTCAGAGGAAAGTTTGTTTTTCTACAAACAAAAAACAGAGTCGATCAGGCGTAGGCTTTTTTACAGTCTAACCCCAAAACGACTCCGTTGGGAAAAGGAAAATGGATGACCGACTTAGTTCTTCATCGGGTCTTCCATGCCCTTCTCAATATTCTCCTTTACGTCTTTGGTCGCGTTCTTGAATTCGTTGATGCCCTGACCGAGGCCGCGCATCAGCTCAGGGATCTTTTTCGCGCCGAAGAAAAGTAAGATAAACAGGGCTACGAGGAAGATTTCTTGTCCGCCCAGTCCCATAAATGCCAAAATTGATCCGAATTCCATGTTCATTGAATTTTAAATGAATACAAATTTAATTAATACTTCTTGCCAAACAAAAATTGTTTTGTCAGCCGATGTTGATCGTCTTAGTTTTTTTCTCCCATTCGGCGAACTCGTTCAGGTCGCCGCTCAGGCTGTTGAATAGCCACAGCACCAGAGCCAGGTCGTCCGCCATACCGATTACGGGTAGGAAGTCAGGAATAAAATCAATCGGCGAGACGAAATAAATCAGCACGCCGACAATAGATAAAAGGCTCTTCCAGGGCAATTTCCGGTATTCGCCAGAGGCGTAAGCCCTAATCAAGCGCACCAGAATAAATACCTGTTCTTTGGCCTCGTTGGCCCCGCTCTTAAAATCCCCGTCCCTGGTTTTCTTGTAAACTTGCTGAGCCAAGCCGTAAAGCTTCGAACTATTGGACGCGTATCGCCCGGCCTTACCCGTAGCCTTTTTGAAAAAAACCGACTTCAAGACTTGAGTAAGTAATGAACTGTTGGCCATTGTGTGAATATTGTGATTGGAATGTGTCGGCATTATAACCAAATCACTTTCTAAAAAATTGCACCTTCCAACACAAAGTACCCACTATTCCGCGTAATTCCTGTGCTTCAACTACGCGACGGGCGGCGGAATAGTTTGCAGATTCTGTAATACATGTCTGGCAAAAAAGGCTCTTCTCCCTGCTTTTCGCACAAAAAAACCCCTTTGAGCAGGGTTTAACGAAATATCTGTCCTAATTTTGGTGCGAAAATTAATCCCAACCGTATTTTACCCATATACCTTATGAAAATCACCGTCGTAGGCGCGGGGGCCGTCGGGGCCACCACTGCTGATAACATCATTCGCCGCCAACTGGCCGAAGAGGTCGTGCTACTGGACATCAAGGAAGGCGTCGCCGAAGGCAAGTCGCTGGACATGTACCAAACTGCCGCCCTGCTTGGCTTCAATACCAAACCCATCGGCTCGACCAACGATTACGAAAAGACCAAAGGCTCGGATGTGGTTGTGATCACTTCCGGCATTCCGCGCAAGCCCGGCATGACCCGTGAAGAGCTAATCGGCATCAACGCGGGCATCGTCAAGTCGGTGACCGAGAATATTCTGAAATACTCGCCCAAGGCGATCATCATCGTGGTGTCCAATCCGATGGACACGATGACCTACCTCGCGCTTCGCGAGTCGGGTTTGCCCAAAAAGCGCATCATCGGCATGGGCGGCGCGCTCGACAGCGCCCGCTTCAAGACGTACCTTGCCCTGGCGATGGACGTATCGCCCAACGATATTCACGGCATGGTGATCGGCGGTCACGGCGACACGACCATGATTCCGCTTACGCGCCTGGCAACCTACAACGGTTTGCCCGTGAGTCGTTTTCTCTCGGCTGAAAAGCTGGAAAAAGTTGCCGCCGACACGATGGTGGGTGGTGCGACGCTGACCAAGCTTATCGGCACCTCCGCCTGGTACGCACCCGGCGCAGCGGCAATGATGCTGGTCGAAAGCGTCGTCCGCAACCAGAAGCGCATTGTGCCCTGTAGCGTGATGCTGAACGGCGAGTACGGCCAAAAGGACATCTGCATCGGGGTACCCGTAGTACTAGGCCGCAACGGCTGGGAGAAGATCATCAACATCCGCCTGAGCGATGCCGAGAAGGAAGCCTTCGCCAAGTCGGCGGACGCGGTGCGGAATATGAACGCGGCGATTGCTTAGTTAGTGGACAGTTGATAGTGGAGAGTGGACAGTTCTGGTTCGTCCACAACCTAATGCTTCTCTTTCCAAAAGTTCCTTTATGAGAACGGGTCGTTGGCTTTCGGGCGGGCGACCCGTTTTTTTTGTTATTTTTGGTTTTTGTAAAAACAAAATTTTTATGCTAACGATCAACATTAAAATAGAAGACGAGCAGACGGAACAGCGTCTAGCCGAAGAAGCTCAGACCAGCGGCAAATCGGTCGACGAGCTAGTGAAAGAACTTGTAGATGAGCAATTTGGCAATCCTGACGAACATAATTTCGAGTATGTTATACAAGATGTGCGGAAACACATGAAGGTAATTCAGTACGACCTTACAGAAGAGGAAGAGAGAATTTTGGCAGAAAATCCCGATGTCAGGCCTTTCTCCCATATCAAAGATTCGGCTAAGTACATTCATGATCTTCGTCGCAAACCGCGCTATTGAGTATGCTACTGATCGACTCCAATATCATTATTGATCATTTGAGAGGGAAAAAGCAGGCAACGTATTTTCTCGAATCAGTCGGGAAGGCCAATATGTTTGTATCGACTGTAATAGAAATGGAGCTATACAATGGCGTTCTGGATCGTGCTGAATTCGTAGCTATTAGAATAGAGCTCTTTGGTATCCAAAGGCTAGAGATAACTGAGAATATTAGCCAGTTGGCGTTGCAACTTAGCAAGGAGTTTGCCCTCTCCCATCACATGAGCGTTGCCGACACCCTAATCGCCGCCACCGCACTGGTGTATGACCTCGAACTTAGAACGCTCAACATCAAAGACTTTCGCTTCATCCCCAATCTGAAAGTCTCTAACTCGCTCTTCTGACCTGAATTTAATTAAATGCCTAAGTACTTTCGACTTTTTGCCATTGGACTAGCAGCTATTCTGCTGGTCAATTTTCCGGCGATCGCCCAAAAAAAGCCGCGCCAAATCATCCTCATCCTGGCCGATGACCTGGGCTGGAAAGACGTGGGCTTCAACGGCTCGCGCTATTACCATACACCCATCCTCGATTCGCTGGCCGCCAAGTCACTTGTGTTCAGCCGGGCTTATGCCAACGCCTCAAACTGCGCGCCTAGCCGGGCTTGCCTCATGTCCGGTGCTTACTCGGCCCGGCATGGTGTGTACACCGTCTCGCCACCCGACCGGGGCGACGCCCGCACCCGCAAGTTGGTGCCGAGTCCGAACGAGGAGTTTTTGTCTTCCGATTTCAAAACCCTAGGAAAAGTATTCCAGGAAGCGGGCTTCAAAACTGCCGCGATGGGTAAGTGGCATATTGGCGACGATCCGACGAAGCAGGGCTTCGATGTGCATAAAGGCGGCGGAAGAGCAGGGCATCCTAAAACCTATTTCAGCCCTTACAGCTTGAAGTACTTATCGGACGGCCCGGAGGGTGAGTACCTCACGGATCGCGTCACGCAGGAGTCTATCGGCTTCATGCAGGAAAATCGGAACGAAGATTTCTTCCTCTACATCCCCCACTTCGCTATCCACGGGCCTTTGCAGGGCAAGCAGGATTTGGTGGAAAAATACAAAAAACTACCCCCACAGGACGGTCAGGGCGCCAACGCTGACTACGCCGCGATGGTCAGGAATTTAGATCAAAACGTGGGGAAGGTACTTGAAGCCGTGAAAAGGCTGGGACTCCAAGACCCACTTATTATATTTTCGTCCGACAACGGCGGCATCGCCAGTCAGTCGCGCCAGTGGCCGCTGCGGGGCGGCAAAGGCTCCTACTACGAAGGTGGTATTCGAGTGCCGCTGCTGGTCAATCATTCTGGTATTGGGGCGGGCGTTTCCGATGTTCCTACTTTGCTTTTCGATCTTTTCCCCACGCTTTGCGATTGGGCGAAAGTACCCATACCTGCTACTCAGGCAATCGACGGCGTTTCATTTCTGAACGTCTGGAAGGGCAAAACTCAGAGCGATCTCAACGAAAGGCCCCTTTATTTCCACTTTCCGTTTTATTTGGAAGCTTATCGGGGGGCGCTGGACGATAGCCGCGACGATCTGTTTCGCACCCGACCGGGCAGCGTGGTGATCCAGAACAACTGGAAACTGCACCACTACTACGAGGACGACGCCTACGAACTCTACGATTTGGAAAACGACCCCGGCGAGCGCATCGACCTGGCGACGTTGGAACCCGAAAAACTGAACGGACTAACCGCTCTGCTCAATCACTGGCTCACGGCGGTCGATGCTCCGGTACCAACGCAGTCGAATACGGCCTACGAGCCAGGTTTTATTCCGGCAAAGAAGAAGGCGAGGAAGTGAGAAATTCTGGCTTACAAAGTATATTAGTTTTATAAGAAAGGTCAGTTTTCTCTGATTTTTAAATGCGTATCTCATTAGATAAGTCTGCCTGTGCCCTTCTCTTTTGGCAATACAGCTTAATTTAACCTATAAATACTTATGAAAAAAGTACTACTAATCGCTCTCACCGTACTGGCGGGGGTGTTATTTCTGGAGGTTGGGGCAAGTGCCCAATCCGCCATTAAAGGGCGAGTCGTGGACGCCAACGACGAAGGACTGGTCGGCGTGAGCGTGACCGTCAAAGGTACCACGCGGGGCGTCATTACCGGAGCCGACGGCAACTTCACTCTTGCCGCTCAACCTGACCAGCAACTGGTTTTTTCCTACATCGGCTACCAGACGCAAACACTGCCCGTAGGCAACCGCACTCAGTTTGACATTACTCTTGCCGAAGATGCCGCCCTACTCAATGAAGTGGTAGTAGTCGGCTACGGCGTCACACGCAAGACCGACCTCACTAGTGCCGTAGCCCAGGTGGACGCCAAACAACTGGAAGACCTGCCCGTTTCGCGTGTGGATCAGGCCCTGCAAGGCCGGGCGGCGGGCGTGATGGTGACCTCCGTCAACGGCGCGCCGGGAGCGCGCTCGTCTATCAGGATTCGCGGGGGCAACTCGGTGAACGCCGACAATGAGCCGCTATACGTGATCGACGGCTTCATCGTGGGCACGGACTTTAACCTGAATAGCCTCAATACCAACGATGTCGAATCCATCGATGTGCTGAAAGACGCTACGGCTATCTCGATTTACGGAACGCGCGGGGCCAACGGCGTGGTCATGATTACCACCAAGTCAGGTAAGGGTACTCCCAAGGGCCCGCCCAAAGTATCGGTCAATTTCTACACGGGCGTACAGCGGATGTCTCGCAAAATCGACTACCTCGACGGCCCCGAGCGAATCGCCTACCACAAGGAACTTTCTGCTTTCTCGGGCGAGGCCGATCCCTTCACCGATCCGTCGGAGTTTGGGAATACCGACTGGCAAGAGGTGGTGTCGCAGGTCGCCCCGATCTATAACGGCGATGTGTCCATCGCCGGAAACACCGACGCGCTGAATTACTACGTATCGGCCAATGTGTTCAATCAGGAGGGCATCCTTAAAGGGACGGGCCTCAAGCGGTACAACCTGCGGACGAACCTGGATTTCAACCTATCGAAAAACGTTCGGGCGGGTATCCGGCTGAACGGCTCCCTCACCCGCACTGAAAACAACAAGCTTAATCTGTTCAATATGCGGGAAACGCTGACGGCCTTTCCGGTGTACAAGCCCGATGGCTCCTATTGGGATGTGAACACGGTGACGGGCGGGGCGCTACAAAATCCGCTGGCCGATGTGGAGCTTCGCACAGACTTCGAACTGGAGACTAATCTTCTGGCAACGGCTTACATCGAGTTCAACCCAATCAAAGACATAACGATTCGCTCCACAATTGGCCCCAAGATAGACTGGTTCAAGCGCAATCAGTACGACCCCGGCGTGCTGCCCGCCAACGCCGCTTCCCAAATCGGCGGCGTGGCCGAAATCGCCAACCGCTTCGGCTACGACATCTTGCAAGAAAATACCATTACCTGGAATAAGGTATTCAACGCCGATAACCGGCTCGACCTGCTGGGCGGGTTCACCTGGCAGAAGGGCAGCAACGAGAATTTTAACGCCCGCACCCAGGGCATTTCCATCGACGGGATTTCGTACGACGA
>NZ_JBGSXF010000447.1:0-1624 GCF_041751555.1 Persicitalea sp.
CTGGGGACGGGGCTATACCTGGTTTTTGCTCGGGTTGGTCCGCACCGCTACGGTCATTGGGGAAGACAAGGCATTCGCGCAGGATGCGCGACTGAAAAGGATACGGGAAGCTTATGTCCATTACGCGCAGCTTACGCTCCAGCATCAACAGCCCGACCACGGCTGGCGCGGGTACCTCGATCTCCCGGAAACCCCCTATGACGCCTCCGCTACGGCAGGCCTTGGCGCGGCGCTGCTGTATGGCCAACGAGCCGGCTGGCTACCGGAACTACCCGAAAAGCGCCTGGTGGACATCCGGCTGCGGCTGGAAAAAAGCCTCACCCCCGATGGCTTTCTGACGGGTAGTTGCCAGATCAACCGCGGCGGGGAGACTTTGCAAAAGAGCAGCTACCGGGTTATTTCCCAGTACGTGATGGGTCTGATGGCGCATCTTTATACCATTTAGTTTTACAAAAAAGTAAAGAAAAACTTTCACTTAGATTTCCGTATGAACATCTTTCAACGATTCCCTCTATTCTATTTCCTGGCCTCGATATCGCTTGTTAACCCAACGTTTGCCCAAACCAACTACAACTGGAAGCAACTCGGCGAGTTCAAAACCCGTGACGCCAAAGACATCAAGTCCAGCACTTTATTAACGCTAAGGCTGATACAAAACGAACAACAATTCCTCTATCTGACCAAAGTGCCTATCTGCCGAAAGAAGGGGAATTCCCAGGAAAATAGCCGTGGCGCAAATAATTGCATCGGGTAGTTTGAGCGAATACTTACGACGAAGCTGGACGGTAATGTCTTTTATTCCTTGGTTGATATCTAATATGGCACATTCATCCAGAAAGTATCGCAGGGAGTGCTCTTCGTTTGGAGTTATTTTTCTGAAACCAAGCAACTCCAACTCGTTGATGAAGGAAAGGGTGAAATCCTTCTCTTTGAGAAAGTCTTGTAGTACCGCATCACCTTGAAGCAGATAGAGTATTATGTTGGTATCTAGAACAACGTTATTCCCATTCATTCCGCATCCTTTTCTGTATTTCCAGGGGATCGCCCGATATTTTTACGGTACCCACGTACTTATCGAAATCGTGCTTGGGTGATCGGGACTCGTTGATTTGCTTCAATTTCTCATTGATTTCGTCCCCCGAAATTCCCTTTTTCAAAATGATCGTCATATTTCGTTTGTGTTTTGTAAGATGAATATAAGCAATAACTCAATCAGTTTCAAAATTAACTCTCTTTTTTCAATACTATCAATCAATATAAATTGCCAAATGGTTCATTCAAATCTTGTTTTAGTGTTCTTGGTGCTGGTTAGTTTATCCTTCGAGCCCGCCCACGCCCAAACCACCTACGCCTACAACCAACTCGGCGAGTTCAAAACCCGCGACGCCAAAGACATCGCGTCCAGCACCTGGTCGATCGGCGGCGAGACGATGGACCGTGACTACACCGACTACCAGTCCTACAAAAAGTACCTCGGCCCACTGGGGGCCAAGCGCATCCGCCTGCAGGGCGGCTGGGCCCGCACCGAAAAGGTAAAAGGCCAGTACGATTTCGGCTGGCTCGACGCCGTGATTCCCGATGCTGCCGCGCGGGGCGTCGCACCCTGGGTGGAGCTATCGTACGG
>NZ_JBGSXF010000448.1:0-4801 GCF_041751555.1 Persicitalea sp.
CGACACAATTTAGCAAAATTGTACAGGAGGTGCTATTACCAAATTGTTAACTAGGAATGATCTGATCCACAATCACTCGGCACTAACCCGCCAGATGGTACCACTATCGTCATCGGCTACCAGCATTGAGCCATCGGCCAACACAGTCACGCCCACTGGACGGCCATATACCTTGCTCTCCTCCGAATTAGCGATAAAGCCTGTCAGAAAATCCTCCATCTCACCGCTCGGTTTACCATCTTTGAAAGGCACAAATACTACTTTATAACCTGAAAGCTGTGAGCGGTTCCAGGAGCCATGTTGTCCGACGAATGCGCCGTTGCGGTACTTGGCAGGAAATTTATCTTTGTCATAAAATGCCAAACCAAGCGAGGCTGTGTGTGCTCCCAGTGGTACGTCGGGGACGATAGCTTTCTTTACCATTTCGGGAGCTTCACCTTCGCGCCGTGGATCGACATTCTGGCCGTAGTAGGAGTAAGGCCAGCCGTAAAACCCACCTTTCTTAACGCTCGTCAAATAGTCAGGTACTAAGTCATCACCCAATTTGTCGCGCTCATTGACGGCTGTCCACAGCGTGTTGGTACCAGGTACCCACGCCATTCCCACGGGATTGCGTAAGCCGCTGGCGTATATTTCTTCACCCGAGCCATCGGGATTGATAGTCAGGATATTGGCGCGACGTTTTTCCTCATCCATGCCGTGTTCGGCTACGTTGCTGGCCGAGCCGACAGAAATAAAAATCTTGGAACCGTCGGGACTTGCCAGCAAGTTGCGGGTCCAGTGGTTGTTGTACCCTCCGGCAGGTAGATCCAGAATATTCTCGCCCTTAGCGGTCATTTGGGTCTGACCTTCTTTGTAAGGGAAACGCATAAGCCCGTCGGTGTTGGCGACATAAAAATGGTTGTCCAGCACCAACATACCAAATGGCTGGTTGAGATCTGCCAGGAAAGTAGTTTTGGCGTTGGATTTGCCGTTCCGAAAGAGCGTGATGCGGTCAGCGGATTTTTTGGTATTGGACTCGGCTACGAAAATATCGCCGTTAGGAGCTTGGTAAATCCAGCGCGGATGCTCAAGTTCGGCAGCAAATTTCTCCACCTTGAACCCGGCTGGGGCTTTGGGCAGTTGTCCGTCCTCCCAACCGATGGCCTTGCCTTCATTCCGCACCGACTCGGTCGCGTAGGGTGGGGGAAGGGTCAAGGAAGCTACCTGGGTTTCGACCAGATCGGGATCCTGGTTGGCGGCTTCCTGATTTTTCGGGGATTTGCAGCCGCCCAGTAACGTGAGGGCGGTTAAGGTTGCAACTATAATAGGGGCGTATTTCATTTTCTGGTTTTAGAGTTTTTTCTAATGGTATTTTAGCTAAGAAGGAAGAAAACAATAATGCCAGAGATCATTTTACATTTAGTCTATATCCGAGCCCAGTGACTGGCAATGCCGCTCGTCGCCAGCAGAATCATCACGAAAAGGAGCCCGTTGGGCAGCCCGAAGCCTTCGGCGATGAATCCCACGATGGGTGGTCCGGCCATGAAGCCGATGAAGCTCAGTGTAGCAAAGGTCGCCAGTCCAGCGGCGGGCGTGGTGTCGGGCAGCCGCATGGAGGCGGCGTACAAAATGGGTGCCCCTAGGGAACAACCGAATCCCAATACCAAAAATCCGAGCAGTACTATGTACGGATTAGGAAATAAAATCGCGATGAGTAGGCCCGCCGCCGCCATCAAACCTCCAAAAGCCAATAACCGCTTTTGACCAAATCGCGGAATGACCGTGTCGCCGACAAAACGTCCAATGGTCATGGCCAATGAGAAAAAGGCAAACCCCAAAGCCGAAAACGAAGCAGAGGAGTTGGCGATCTCACGCAAATAGATGGCACTCCAGTCAAAAGACACCCCTTCGCCCATCGAAACGGCGATACCAATGAAAATCAAGACCATTAGAGCTTTGGTCGGGCGGGCGAGAGAGGTACTTTCGGGAGACTTTTCTTCATGAATAGCCCGTAGCGTGGGCTGAATCAGGATAATGAAGATAATCAGGAAAATTGCCACGCCCAGCAAGTGGTACGAAGCCGGAATGTCGGCCCAAATCAACGCTCCCGCCAATGCGCTGCCCAGCATTCCGCCCAGGCTCCACATTCCGTGGCAGGTGGACATGATCGTTAGGCCCTGTTCCTTTTCCAAGTTAGCGGCGCAGGTGTTCATAGCAACATTCAGTAAAGCAGTGAAGAAGCCCATGATGAATAGCCCTAAGCTGAGAATGAGTAGGTTGGGTGCTAGAATAGGAACCATCACGCTGGCAAAGAAACCCAGTCCGCCAATCAGACAACTCTGCGCCGAGCCGATGCGCTGGATGATCTTTCCCGTGAAAGGATTCATGACGATAGAACCAATGGGTAAGAGGAATAGCGCCAGGCCGAGTTCGGCGTCGTTGATGTCAAGGCTGTACTTTACGTAGGGGATGCGTGCTACCCAACTACCAAACAGGAAACTGTCGGCGGCGAAAACAAGACCCACGGCACGCGCCAACGGATTGGCAAAAAAGTCGGATAAGGCGCGTAAAATCGAGACGCTTTTGTCTGCGGGGGAAAGGGCCATTCAATAAAAAACACAATTTTATTTGTGGACAAAGGTATTAAGCTTTATCTGGAATCGTTTGTAAAAAGCGAGGGGTTAGGGAACTATTAGGCCTGTCCTGAACGTATAAAGGGGGGACTTCAAAATATAAAATAAGCAAGAAAGGAGTATGCGGAAAATTGGAGGAGTGTTGATAGCAGGTGTTGTTATGGTTGGTGTGTTGGCCGGATTTAAAAAGGTCGAGAAAAATGTAAAACAAGAGATTGACACTCATCAAAAAGTACACGTTGCGCCGCTTACTGCAACTGAGCAAACCGAGCAGATTTGCGCCAATCTTTACGACTCCCTCCAACTCGAAGCGGCCGGTCTTTCCCGCGAAGCTTTTCGTTATGCGTGGTATGGTTTTCAGGAAGCGAAATTTTCCAAGCCTATTCTGGCCATCGCTGATTTTAGTCAGTCTTCCCGCAACAAAAGACTTTACGTCATAGATTTCAGTACCAACCGGGTTGTACTCAATACTTACGTAGCTCACGGGCGCAATTCCGGTCAGGAGTTTGCGAGCAAATTCTCTAACGTTAACTCTTCCTACCAGTCCAGTCTAGGATTCTACCGCGCCTTAAATACCTACCAAGGTAAACACGGCTTGTCGCTGCGTTTGCAGGGTTTGGAAAAAAACATCAACGATCAGGCCCTTGCGCGCGCCATCGTCATGCACGGTGCCGACTACGTCAGTGAGGACTTCATCCGGCAGACAGGCCGCCTGGGACGCAGCCTCGGTTGCCCCGCCATTCCGCAGGCTGACCACGAAAGCCTGATAAAATTACTGCACGATGGAGCGGGATTATTTTTGTACTATCCCGATGAAGCGTATCTGACGCATTCAAGTATACTACAACGAGCGGCTGTTGCGGCCAGCCAAACTCCAGCGGCAGACTCAACCCCTTACACTACCTTCTTTACCAAGTCGTAAACGTCCTTATAGTAAATCAGATTCCCGGCTTTATCCACATCGGCGGGTAAAAAGTAAAGGAACGTCGGTACTTTTTTCTTCAAAGAATAGGTCTTTGGCTTACGATCTATTTCGGGCGCTGCGAGGGCTTCCTCCACAAAATTCTCGTCTACAATTTTCTCTCCAGCTATGAAGTTGGCGAGTTGTGCCGGCTTTTCCAGCCGCACGCAGCCGTGGCTACGCCAGCGTTGGTCAGTACCGAAAAGCGAGCGTACATCGGTATCATGTAAATAAATAGCATAAGGATTCTGGAGATTCACTTTCATTAAACCCAGTGAGTTACCCTCACCCGTGTCTTGCCGGAAACGGTAGGGAAAATCGCCCTCTGAGATACTGCTCCAATCAATCAAAGTAGGATCGACAGCCTTTCCTTTGCGGTCAAGTACTTCGATACCGTTTCTTTCCAGGTAATAGACATTCTCGCGGATGCGCGGGAGCATTTCCCCGAGGGCAATGCTTTTTGGAATGTTCCAGTAAGGGAAGGTGATGACATTGGTCGCGTAAGTATCCAAACCGGGAGTCCTGGTGTTCGATTTTCCAACGATTACGTTCATCCGCAGTTCCTCATTGCCCAAAGAATCCAGACCCACCAGGTAAGCTCCGTTGATGTTGACCAGTACCATTCGCTCCGATCCGCGTGATTGCCGATGCATCCAGCGGTAAGCATTGAGCGTTTCGGATACCATGGCGGCACTATCGGGCTTGCTACTTTCCACCAACCGCTTGTAATGCTTTTTCAGGGATTTGTAAGCTTCGTAGGGTGGTTCCAGGTTTTCCATCGCTTTGTCGATGTCTTTCCCCTGTGCTAGTTCCCATCCTGCTGTTTGCACACGCACTGAGTCAGGAGGAAGAATTTCTTCAAAATGGCGGATGTGAGCGGGTTTATGCCCATAACCGAGTTCTTCCAGAAAAGCCAGCATACCTCGCTCGCGATAAAGCGTCGAATCGCGACCCAAACCTATACTTTGGCCGTAGTCTACAATTTTCTGAAAATTTTGATTCTCCTTCATATCCGTCACCATTTCGGCTTCGGTAATGCTGAAAGGGTCTTTTTTCTGACAGCTGTTCAACGCAAGCAGCAAAGAAAAGGCTGCCAAGGAGGACAAAACGGAAATTCTGGATATCATTGGGGACGGATTTTTGAATTGTGTATTGATAAATTGTGTGATCGAATTAAAAAATCCGTGCTAAGCCTAATTGAGAAATCAGACATTCCACCAGTACG
>NZ_JBGSXF010000449.1:0-2880 GCF_041751555.1 Persicitalea sp.
CTTCGATCTTCCCTTCTTCCAACATCCCCACCGACAGGAATTCTTCCAGAATGTCGGTGAGGTACTTGACCGAGCTTCGGATGGTATCGAGGTGTTTTTCGCGCTTGTCCTGCTGGTCACCGCCGGGATATTTCCCGATCAGGATGGCCGACGTCAGCACCGACGTCAGCGGCGTGCGGAACTCGTGCGACGCCATCGAGACGAACCGGGATTTCAACTCGCTCAGCTTGCGCTCGGCCTCCAAAGCGCGCCCCTGTTTTTCCTTAGAGCGCTCCAATTGCTCCAGGGTAACCGTCAGGTCTTGGGTACGCTCCAGTACCTTGCGCTCCAGGCTGGCGTTGAGCCGCTCGATATTTTCGCGCTGAGCCTGCATCGCCCGTTCGGCTACTTGCTCTGCCGTCATGTCGATCACAAATGCTACCACCTGAAGTTGGTCTTCGAGGTGGAAAAAACTGAGACTCACTTCAACGGGAAAGGTCGAGTCGTCCTTCCGCTTCCCATTCAGGTCGCGGTTGCGCCCCATCGCCCTTACTTGCGGTTTTTCGTTGAAGGATTCCCGTAGTTTTTCGTGGTAGTGGCTCACGCCGGACGGCACGAGTTGCTCGATGGTGCAGCCCAACAACTCACCGGCCACGTACCCGAACTGCCGTTCGGCCATTTGGTTGGCCGAAACGATCAGCCCCCGTTGGTCACACACGATGATCCCGATCGTGGCATTGGAAAAAATGGCCTCGTACCGCTTGGCGGAATGCGCCAGATCGCGCTCGCTCCGGTGAAGCGGGCCTTCGTCCGCTACGCGTACCAGGGCGTAAGATCGGCCCTGGGCAGAAAAGGCAGTGAATATCAGGCGTCCCCAGAAAGTTTGTCCGCCCTGTTGGTCTATCAGGGCGGTTTCCTGGTAGGTTCCTAAATCCAAGAGTCTCGATAGTAGACCATTTCTGTGTTCTTCGCTGAGGGGAGGTGTTCTGATGGATCGGGACTTGACAGGATCCGCTAGTAATTCCTCCTCGGATGAGAAGCCCAACAGCCGCACCCCGGCGCGGTTGACCCGTTTGAAGCGCTCTTCTTCCAGGTCATAAATGCCGATGAATTCATCGGTTTTCTCAAAAAGGAGATCGGCGAGGGCAGGCGAAAATTGTTCTGATAACATAGGTGATTACCCAAGCGGAATGAATCCAGCAACTTTTGTTCGAGAGTCACCTTTTCACAAATATACATTATCCCATGCTAATGGAATCAATTGATACGCAGAAAGTTGCATGTTCGATGGATAGTGTACATTCCTGGACCGATTTTTATCCGGCTACCTCCAGGCAAGATCATACGGTGTTAGACATTTTCTTTAATGACTTCCCGTTTAGATGGCCCGGTAATGACGCACGGTTTCATGAGTACGTGCTTTTAAGGTCTGTAAAAAAATTATTCTGCTCTCGAATAGTGATCTACAAGATAGGCCAGCAGAAGGCCCGCTTCTTTGGAAAACAGCAGCAGGTATTCTTTGGTGGTTCTTTGTAGAGTCATGTCCACTTTTAATTTTCAATAGTTTATTCTCCTCACTAAAAGGTGGGAAGTTTCCTCACCATTTATCTTGTTCTTTTGCCTTGCGTAACGAAAGCCACCCCTCTGTTTCCCTGCATCGAGTTCATCACTCCCTCGAACAAAGGCTCCGGGCAATCCGGGGGCGTTTGCCATTCAAACAGGAAGTTTGAGCCCGTCCCGCCCTCGACGTCCTCGTGGGCGATGACGATTTCGACCGTTTCCATGGGCCGCAGGTACACCGGGTGGCCGAAATACGCCCTGATCTTGGCCCCGGCCGTATCGTAATAATCTGCCCTGAGCAGGTAGATGGTGTCCGTCTCGCTCACGTTCCGCATGCTTATCATGCCCGTCAGGTTGTATTTCTGCTTTTGGGAATAGCTGAACATCTCTGAATAAACCGACAGATAGGATTTTCCGAAGACCAGCGAGTCGGTCTCCGCGATGCTCGCAGCCCTTTTCGACCAGTCTTCCTGGTGGATGTTTTTCTGCTGGATGAGGGACGATTCTTCTTCCTGGCCACAGCCAAGCACCAGTACCAACAAAAACAGCCATATGGTTTTAGTTTTTTTCATAGTATTCTAATCAATATAAGTATCAATGCACCGCCATGCTCTTGACTTTGCCCCCGTCCACGTTTTCCAGTGCCGACTGACTGACAAAAGCCTGGCCGTCGATGTCGAAAATTGCGTCCATCAGGCGGCTCAGTTCCAAACGGGTCACGATCACGTACAGCACGTCGAGCATTTGATCCGATTCGCCGCGTTTGCCGAAGCCCTGGTGGCTTTTCAGGCTCGTTACGCCCCAGCCTCTTTCCTGAATGCTTTGCCGTATGTCGGAGAATCGCTCCGAGACGATCATCACGGCAGTATACTGCTCGATGCCGTTGACGATGAAGTCGATGGTCTTGAAGGCCGCGAAATAGGTCAGCATCGAGTACAAGGCCGACTCCACGCTGAGGTAAAAAGCCGCCGTCGAAAAGATAAAGACGTTGAGCACCAAGATCACGTCGCCCACTTTCAGGAAGCGGGATTTGCGGCTGATCAGCAGCGCCAATGCCTCCGTGCCGTCCAGCACCGCTCCGCCGCGCATGGCCAGACCGATGCCCGCCCCGATGAAGAAACCGCCGAAGACCGCCGTCAACAGCGAGTCCGGCGTCACGTCGGGATAAGGGACCACCAGCAGGCACACGGCCAAACCCGCAATGGCCAGCACGCTGCGAATGGCGAAGGTGCGGCCGATGAAGCGGTAAGCCATTACGATGAACGGCAGGTTGATTAGTGGGATCAAAATTGCCAGCGGAAGTCCGAAGATTTCGCTGAGCAGCATCGAGATGCCCGTCGC
>NZ_JBGSXF010000450.1:0-3018 GCF_041751555.1 Persicitalea sp.
GCCCGAACCGTTTTGTTCTGGCTTATTTCACTGCTATCGATAATGGCGCCATCCAGTCGCCTGGCTATGAACTTAATTTTTATTTCGTCACCAGCAGCAGTTTTGGGAGCACCGATGCCTTTTTCGATTATTTTGTAATACAAACCCTCCTCTGTGCGCTGAGCAGAAATATTGTTCTTGGCCAAGTATGCCCGAATCTCCTCGTCGTTCTGTGCCTTTTTATCGCTGCCGATCTGGTTCGACACATCCTTACAACCGAATAAGAAACTACCCAGCAGCAAAAAGATTACTAGTGTCCAGCTATGTTTTTTTAAAAAAATCATTAGAAAATCAGTTTGTCAGAAAAAAATTGGACGTTGAACCATTCAAAAAGTCCAACGTCCAAAGTCTAACGTCCAATGTCCATTGTCCGGTATCAAAATTATTTACTGCGGCGGCATTCCACCAGGCATGCCCTGATTGGAACCCGGAGGTGGTGTCGAGAAATCGACCAGTTCTACGTCGAACAGTAGCACCGAATTGGGCGGAATACCCTGGTTACCCTCAGTACCGTAGGCCAGCCCCGACGGGATAATCATCATCCGCTTCTCGCCTTTTTTCATCGACATGATGCCTTCTTCCCAGCCAGGAATCACCATTCCAACACCCACGCGGAAGTCGATGGGTTCGCCGTTGGTCTGTGGATTGCCTTTGGAACTATCGAATACCTCACCGTTGAGTAGTTTTCCGGTATAATGCACCTTCACGACATCACCCGCTTTGGGCGTTCCGCCCGAGCCGGGGCTTTCTACTACGTAGGCAAGGCCCGAATCCGTGCGCTGTATTTTTTCGTTTAGTTTATTGTCGGCGATGTACTTGTCGATTGTTTTGGCGTCGATGCCTTTCTGCGCCGCGCTCTCTTCGCCCTGTTTTTTCTGGAATTCCTCCGAAGTCTGAATGTCCAGTACTTTGACGGTAAACGACAAATCGGTTCCCTTCTTTACCATCGGAGGCATGGGCTGCATCATCTTGGCAAAAAGCGTGTCGGCACTCACGTAAAAAGTTGCGCTGTCGCCCACGGCCAACATCGCCAGTCCTTCTTCGAAACTACCCTTGAAAGGCGGCTCCTGCAGCACCAGTTTCACGGGCATATTCTCTTCGTAGGTATTGCGCAGGGTAGAGTCCTCACTATTCTTGAGAACGAGGTGGAAGCTCATTATTTCGCCCATTTTGGCTTTGCGGGCTTCTTCGTTGTGTTCGTGGAATTGGTACTTCAGGCCGTCTTCCGTCACCTGCATTCGGTATTTATTGCAGGCGGCGGCCAGGAAACAGATGCCCAGCACGAGGCCGATCGATTTGAGGTTCATTAGTTTTTGATTAATTAAAAAAATAGAATGGTTGATAGGTACTTGGCTAAAATAATAATTGCTATAACGCGCTTGCCCTAATTTTTGTGCAAAGGAAGTAAAAAAATGGGCTTATTTCTCCACACTCAAGAGTTGGGCTTTATAAAAAGGCAGGAATTTGATGAACAGCGCTACGGTATCGGCCAGCGACATCGTCGTGCGCCCACCCGAGGCGTTGCGGTGGCCACCGCCGTTGAAATGGGCGTTGGCTAGGTCACGCACTGAAAACTCGCCAAATGACCGAAACGAAATTTTGACTTCACCCTTGCGCTCAATGAACAGCGCCGACATCACCACATCCTCAATTTGCAATCCGTAGTTTACAATACCATCCGTATCGCCCGTGCCAGATTTGTACTTTTCCAGTTCAGCGGCGGTGAGGGTCATGTAGGCTGTTCGGTACTCGGGCAGGACGTGCAGGTTTTCGCTCAACACATGACCCAGTAGCTTTGTTCGCAACAGCGGCGAATTATCAAAAATCATCCGGTGAACCTTGTTGACTTCAAAACCCGTGCGCATCAGGCCAGCCACGGCCAGGTGAACTTCCGGCGTGGTGTTACCGTGCCGGAACGAGCCCGTATCGGTCATGATACCCGCGTAAAGGCACTCGGCCATGGGTACATCGAAAAAATCCGGGCCGTCTATTTCGGTGATAATTTGGTAAATCAATTGCGCCGTGGCTGCCGCTTCGGTGTCCCACACCATAATATCGGCAAAGGTTTCGGGTTCGATGTGGTGATCGACCAGTAGTTTGGTGGCCTGCGCCTCGTTGACCCAGCGGCCCAGTTCCTTCAAACGCGAAATGGCCGAAAAGTCCAGACAGCACACCAGCGTGGCGTCGTTAATGATTTCCTTACACTCTTTGGGTCTGGATTTGGATCCTTCATAGGTCAGTACCCGCTCGGCGGTGGGCATCCACAATAGGTTGACCGCGATGTCGGTAGGGCTGATTATTGTTACGCTGTGGCCTTTCTTCTCCAGGTACAAAGCCCAGCCCAGCGACGACCCCATCGCGTCGGCATCAGGGTCGCGGTGCATGGTGATTACTACTTTTTGGGGAGAAGTAAGCAGCGCCCGTAATTCGTCTATGGGTTGATTCACAATGAATTGTATTCGATAAAGGGAAGTGCGTTCGGCTGAGAAAGTCAGTAGAAGAGGGCCGAAAATCGGCAAACCGCCCGTGATAAGCGGACAAAAGTAGTAAAACTGGTGGGATTTGCGGCGTTCTGTCCGTTATATAAGGAATTTGCCTTAGTTTTGCGGCCAAATAAAATTTCGTATAGAGAATGTCAGAAAAAAAAACCTTTACTATGATTAAGCCCGGCGCGGTTGCGGATGGCAACACGGGCGCTATCATAAAGATGATCGAGGAAGCAGGCTTCAAAATCGTGGCCATAAAAAAAACGCTGCTCAGTAGCGAGCGGGCGGGCGAATTCTACGCTGTTCACAAAGAGCGACCCTTTTACAACGACCTTTGCCAGTACATGTCGTCGGGAGCCATCGTGCCGATGATTTTGGAGAAAGACAACGCCGTGACGGACTTCCGTACGCTCATCGGTGCCACCAACCCGGCCAACGCCGATGAAGGGACCATCCGTAAGCTATTTGCCAAATCCATCGAAGCCAACGCCAT
>NZ_JBGSXF010000451.1:0-19717 GCF_041751555.1 Persicitalea sp.
TTGATTTGGTGTTCGGCCTGGCTGTCCACAATCCCCTTGAACAAAGTTTGCACCTGGCCGTCCTTGGTGACGCGGGATACTGCTCCCGTCAGGTCATCGGCGCGATGGGTGATGTAAAAGGCGCCGTCGTACCAGGCCAACCCCACGACGGCCGGATTGATTCCTTTGCCCGATAGGTCAACCACTTGGGTGGCCTGGCCGTTCTTAATCTGCATGATGCGCAGGGGTGCATGTTTGGTTGGTTCCAGACCGCCACCAGCTTCCACCACAAACATGTTGCCTTCATTGTCCCAGGCTACGCTGGTGGGAAGCTGAAGTCCTCCTACCACTTTCTCTACCTGAAACCCATCAGGTACCTGGATCGCCGGATAAGTAACATCCTGAATGTCATGATCTTTAATGCAACCTGCTAAAAAGATTGTTGCACTCAGCAGAACAAATGCTGTTGTTGCTTGAAGGTTTAGCCCATTGAATAGTTTTTTCGATTTCATTCCATGTTAATTTTAAAAGTGAATAAAAATTATTAACGATACGGAGACCATCGACTTGACGTGGTAGTGGGAGACAGGCAGTAAAAAACTATGCCATTTACAGAAAGTAGGCAAAGGTAAGAGCTATACCGACGGATAATGTTTGATGCAGTAGGACGCTAGTTCATCTAAAAATTACTGCACAAATGGTTTTGGATTTACACGGCTTTGGGAATACAGGCCCAGTACAATGATTGAAAGGGTAAATCCTTCCAATCGGCATTGTAAAATCGCCTCAGTACCGGATCAAAACGGCCAAAGCATTGGTTTTGGCAAAAATCGGCAAACTCATTATTCTTATCCGGTCGGCTGTGGTGTCATACCCCCTAAAACTGCAAAATTACTGTTTCTAAGTGGTGTCTGCCGGGACACGGGCCATTCAATAAAGCCTTCCCTGGATGAACGATTCGTCCTGGGAAGGCTTTATTGCGGATAGTCAGCCGGCATACCGCACCACGCCCCATCCTCCCCTACTGGTTACGTTCGACGCCATCAATGACTACCGGGCCGCATCGGGCACGAAAATAATCGGACAGTTCACAATGATCCCGGCGGCATTGAGCCCCCCAGTTACGCATTGCGCGGACCCTTTGGTGCCCCGGCTACAACGAAGCCATCGGCGGACCGCAACACTTTTTGATGCTTTCCTACTAGAGTAAGGGATATTCTTCCATCTTTATAACACCCGTTGCCCCCGCGCAGCCTGCCGAGGCCAGCCTGCGGTATCTCAACTAAGCGCAGGGTGGATGAGCAGGTATGGCCTGTCGGCACATTCGGTTTGTCTTATCTGAGGCGGAGGTGCCTCTGACGAATTTGGTTCATTCGACGACACCACCGGAGCACCAAATGGCCAGTTCGTAAAAAGCACAGCGGCTTTGCCTCACGATAAATGCTACCCTTGAGCTGTGGGGTCCGACGCCGCCGCCAAGCCTTGCGATGATGCCTGACCAGTACTGTTTTTCAATTTCAGGTAACGCTCCCAATCGTCCACCGGAACCAGTACGGCAACCGCCTTGCCCTGCCGGGTGACGAGTGTGCTCTCTCCCGCGTAGGCCGCCCGGTTCAACAGGTCCGAGAGTTGGCCCCTCATCTCCTGGGCCGTCACGCTGTTCAGTTGATCAGTTTCCATAGTTTTTATAAGTAACGTTGATTTGTCAGTAAGTGAGTTTCCTAATTAACCGTGTTAAGATAACAAATATACAGGTCTTGCATTTGAAGGTGATTCGAAACTATCGTATATTTTCTATAAACCTGACAGAATGTAATTTTCTGTATTTCCATACGATTATAACAAAAGCAACGTCAGGAAGACTGGTATTACAAACCTACTAGGGTCGTCATAGGTCTGTGACCGTTTTTTACGCAATATTACATCAACCGGATTCAGGTCAGACTTAGATAGCAAATTCTAATGTGCTGGCTTTCTATGGGTTTTACACCCATAGGGACAAGGAGTTGCGGCCCCAGCAACATATAGTAGATCCCTACAATTGATGGAGAGATTCAGACCCGATTTGCATTGATATTCCGTCACTAGACAGGTGCACTCAAGTATAAAGTCATTTTAAGGTGATTCAGTGTTTAGCTGGGTGAAATTTCTGCTGGTCATGTCAAAATGTCTGACTGAACAATTGATTATTTTTGTGGCACAATATTCTATCGTAGAAATTGAAACAAGTTAAATTATTTATGGCCGAAGATCGAGTATTCAAAATACTTTCAATTGATGGAGGGGGGATGAAGGGATTGTATTCGGCGACCCTGATTAGACATCTTGAAGAAAAATTTAATTGCCACATATCTAATCATTTTGATATGCTTTGTGGAACCTCAACGGGGGGGTTGGTTGCATTAGCCCTGTCTCTGAACAAACCCGCGTCTGAAATATGCCGCTTCTATGAAGAGGAAGGACCCAAAATATTTTATCGCCATTTTAGGAATTCCAATTTAAACAAATTATCCGGCTGGTTTCGTCAAACCCTCTGGCGAGGGAAATTTAGCGACAAACCTCTTAAGGAAGCTTTGGAGAAGGTGTTTGGTGAAGCTGTCATTGGACAGAGCGAAAATTTGCTCTGCATTCCATCGTACACAATAACCGAAGCGAGGCCTTGGATATTCAAGTTTGATCACAAAGAAGGAGATTTGGATCGTGATAACAGTACAAGGTATGTCGATGTTGCTTTGGCTACCACGGCCGCACCGACCTATTTTCCGATGGCAGAAATTGAAAGCAAAGACAGGAAGCAGTTCGTTGACGGCGGCGTGTGGAGCAACAATCCCTCTCTCGTCGGTTTTATTGAAGCGCTCGATTACTTCGTCGGAAAAGGTAAGGAATTCAATAAACTCCAAATTCTATCCGTAGGCAGCCTGACCTTATCGGCGGGTAAGCCCGTTGGGTTAAGAAGGGAAAGGTCTTTCTCGAGCTGGCGGGACGAGCTTTTTGAAACATCGCTCTCTGGTCAAAGTTTCCTAACAGACTATTTCTTAAGAAAAATCACAACGGTTAATGAAATATCCGTTGACTACGTGCGTATTCCCTCCCCCATCATCTCACCAGACCAAGCCCCATTGGTTCAGCTAGACGTGGCTACACCCGATGCGATAAATATGCTACGGGGTAAGGGCAACGACCAGGGAGAGTTGTATAGCAAAAGACCGGAGGTAGCTGAATTTTTCAAAGAACCTAAAACGTATTCAACCCACTAACATATGGCCGACTGTCACTCCCTCTTTAACGATTTTGACAACAAAATTGCGCTAACCAGTGCCCGCACCAAAAGTTTAAAGAAATCACGGAAAAGCATCCGCGACCGAATTCGCAGATATTATCGAGAAAAGCAATCCGGTAGCATTTTGCCCAAATTCTGGAGTCAGGGGTCTTTTGAAATGGGTACCAGCGTGAACCCTATTCCTCGCAAAATCACAGTGGATGGCGAGGAGAAGTCGCTTTATAAATACGATGTAGACGACGGCGTGTATTTCATTGACGACGAAGCCAACCGGGTTTCGGCGCAGACTTACCACAATCAAATATATGCTGCCGTAACGGGGTACACCGACGAGGACCCTACTGATAAGGACACATGTGTACGGGTGGTATTTCATGATGGCCATAATATCGACCTGCCGATTTATTTTAAAGACAAGAGTGACTCAGATGCCCTGCCAGAGCTGGCTCACAAATCCGAACAATGGCCGTATAGCGATCCACGTGCTTTTGTTAAATGGTTTAACAAGCATGCTAAGGAAAACCCTCAGCTGTACAAGCTCGTGCGGTACGCGAAAGCGTGGTGTGACAACCAGAACTACCTCGCTGGCGCACGCAAGATGCCATCAGGACTGGTTCTTACCATATGGTTCACCGAAAATGCGCGGTATTCGAATGACCGGGACGATATCGCTCTACGGGACACTCTGAAAGCTGTCCGAAACAGTATCGATGCTGAGTTTTCCTGTTTGCGTCCAACGGAGCTGAAAGATGAAAATCTGCTTGAAAAGTATTCCCACGAAGAATACTTCAAAAAAAAACTGGATGACTTTTTGGAATCTGCTGAGCAGGCCATAAGTGAGTCCAACCAGAAGGAGGCCTGCGCGAAATGGCAAAGGCACCTTGGTTCCCGTTTCCCTTGTCACCTTGCTGAAGACCGCGACGAAGGGGCTAGATCCTTCCCCGTGCCCGCAATCGTGAAAAGTAACGCTAAGGGAGCATGAGGTATGGATTTTCAGCATATTCGCAAAAAGGTATTTGGGGAGTTAAACAAGACAAACCGATGCGAGATAGTCGATTCAAATCATATCAAGAAGTTAGGCTTCAACGGTTTCGTTGCCGTTTGGAAAGTCTTTTCAGAGCTTTACTTTTCTCAGGAAGAGGCCAGTCTGGCCGCATTCTACATTTGCCTGCCTTTTGAATTTCCTCTTGAAGTCCCCTCCGTTTACTTATCCAGGGAAGATTGCGCAAGAACCGGACACCTACCCCATGTTAATGCCAAAGGGAATGTTTGCGCCTTCGATTCAGATAATGTCACGCTGAATCCTGACGAGCCGCTGGAAATCGTCAGAATATGCTTGGTGGAATCGAAGCGGACGATAGAAAAGGAACTCAGAGAGTGTAAATCATCATCCTTTCAAGAAGAATTCATCGCCTATTGGGAAGGTATATATAATAAAAGAGATAAGGTAGTTAAGGGCCTTTCGATGCTGTCAGGGGATCTGTTGCCTGTGAGAGCACCCACCCTCGCGATTCTGCACGAACCGGCCGGAAGTTTTGAGATTATTTTACACGATGACGGCGAAGATGCTACGAAGTTCAAGCATTTCCTTTCCGAAAGAAATAGACGTTTTCACGAATTTAAAACTTTCTACATTGGTGATGTTGCCGGAATCACGCCCCCATTCTACCTCACTAACCTCGCAGCCATCCAGTTCATTGAACAGCACGCGCCTGCCCAGACGGGTGCCTTCGAGGATTATATAAATAGTTCAAAGAAGCCCGTTGTCATTTTTTCGACAGTAGTAGGCGGAAATCGCCTTTTCTTTGGCTGGATCCACAGGTCAGTGAAGCAGAGAGACGGCTTTCGGCAGGGCAAACCGAAAACATCGGTCGCAATGCGGAGTTTCGGATCAACCCAGGGGGTGCACAGGTTGAAGTTTGAATCGCTCACCCAAAAAAGGCTCTCACTAAGAACTGATGGAAAAATACGTCTGGACACCCTCTCACTGGCATTAGTGGGCCTCGGTAGTATCGGCTCCCACTTGTTGCATTTTCTTGCTTCGCTACCGGTCGGAGAATTCCGGTTGGTTGACACTGACGTATTGAAAATTGAGAATATAAATCGGCATCTGCTGGGATTTGAGTACGTCGGAGTGAGAAAAGCACACGCCTTGCAAGATTTTTTAATTCGACAAGACCCCATTCGCTCTGTTAGGATTAGCACAGACACAGTAGTCAAAATCGTAGATAAACACCCCGAATATTTCAATGAGTGCGATGCCGTGTTTATTGCCATAGGCAAAACCTCAATTGAGGGGTACCTTGTGGACTCCCTGCGCGGAGGCGTACTTCGAAAACCACTTTTTATCCTATGGGTAGAACCATTTATGGTCGCCGGCCATCTAATTTACGTTCCCGCAGAATCGACATTAGACTATAAAAAACTGTTCAAAGACGGGCTTTACGTAGGAAATGCTATCGAGGCGGTCGAGTACGGGAAGGAGAGCAACCAAATGCTTATGAAAGAGGCAGGTTGCCAGAGCGCTTACATCCCATACGGTCAAGAGTACGTCACCCTTTTTCTTTCCAGGCTGTACATCGAAATACGACAGCTAATCCGGCAGCCCCAGGAGAAAGCTCTATCATATACATGGGTGGGCAATATTTCTGAAGCTACCGAGCGAGGTCTTGGCCTTTCGACGAACGTTTCCGGTTTCGGAACAAATGACGTCATCACTACAACGCTTGAATGAATGCGCATCACACTCGGTTCACGTACAATCGTCATCCACAGTGGTGTCAAAAAAATATTGCTTGATTTTGCTCAGCATGGTCCTACCCAACCAGAAGCCGGTGGGATCATTCTAGGCAAGCTGATAGAACAGGAAATCCATGCGATGAAGATTAGCGCCCCTTCTTCTTTAGACAAGTCTTCCAGGTTCTCCTTCGAGCGTCATAAACTCTCGGCGCAGATCGTGATCGATTTCGAATTCCTGAACAGCGGCGGCGAAACAGTATATCTAGGCGAATGGCACACCCATCCGGAAAAAAACCCCAACCCGTCTTCAACTGACAGCAAAATGGTTCGAACTCAGTACAGGGAGATAGAGCGTCCGACCGATTTTTTGATCTTGCTTATCCAGGGAACCGAGTCTTTATTTGCGGGTCTTTATGACGGTCATAACTTTGAATCTTGTCTTGTGCCGAATGAGGATATGTAGAAAGCTAATTACTAACTGGGACCTTAATTACATCCGTTTACTGCTTGTTTAAAATTGAGTCGCGCCAAGATTTCTGCCTCCGCTTCATTTCTCAACTTTAAAAAAATTGTTTCTACATCCATGGTAGTTCTGCAAGCCCAGGATGGGCGCGCGGTAAGAAATTGGCGTAGGTGTTGAGAGCGGTATTGGCAATTCAGCCTTTACTGAGGAAAAGTACTTCGTCAGGGGTTTTTTGTATACTGGAGACTTCAATCTAAGGAGTAATGTACTATTCGATTTTTTCCAGACAGTTTTGCTTGGGTTAGACTAGTAATAGCTTGTTGCAGGGTGTCTCCAATTCCCACACTAAGTGTAAAAGATGTGAGCTGATGAAAAAGGTTTCTAACCTCTTCAACGAAGCTCAAATTATAAAATTTTAAATCAAATCTCAGTAATATATCATCACTTCCATACATTAAGATTTCTACTCCTTTTTTTTGGGCGATTATTTCCCTAATCGAATATAAAGCGGATTGAACAACATTATGTATGTCTTGGGCCTTTAATGTATTACCTAGAAGCAACTGTAATTCAATATTGTCACCAATATTATCGGCATCTGCCCTAACAAACTTATACATCTATTTTTCTGTTAAAGTTAACCCTTCTTGAAAACTTATAATAATATCATCTGATAATTTAATCACCTTAATTATTCCCTTTGTTTTTATGTTAGACCAATAACGACCCTCCATGTTCATAGGCTGTCTTTCATTTATTCTTAATTCACAAGCCCCTTCGTTACTTTCCTGTATTCCAACATCCGCTGTATCTTTCCTATAAAGATACGTGAGCTTCTTTTCTCCCCTTGCATCGTTGAGTAACAAATTCTCAGCGTACGATACTCCTATGAAATTATCGGTAAATGTTGTTATATTAGTGTCAAGAAAATTTTGACGAATAACAATAAAAAAAATCTTTGGTTGTATTAAAAGACCATTTTTATCTTTCCAATCAGATGCGAGGATACCCTTCCAAGTACCACTAATATTTGGTCGATATAATAAATATTTAAAAGGGCAATACTTCCAGAGCCACTTAAAGTATAACCCCCAAAATAAAACTACAATTGAAACGCTTGTAGTCACTGCTCTAAATATAGTTGAAAGTTCTTCAATTGAGTCATTCAGCAAAAGCAGAAGAAGGGTTAATAAAATTGCACTATATGCAGATATTTTGATTAGACTATCTAGTTCTTCTTTTTTCACAAAAAAATAATTGAAGTGAATTTCAAATATTTATTCCAAAAATTAGCTCAAATCTACAAAAATAAGCTAATTTATATTCACGATTAGTTGATCGTACAACGTTTCTCGAATGTGCGTAAGTGAAAAAGGTGTATTGATACAAAATTTTTTCCCGATAGGACGAAATAGAAAGAAAGTTTATAACATGCCGATTCTATTGATCTGAGTAGTGCCCGTAAACCATTGAATACCCTGAAAGCGACTCACGTTTTAAGGATAATGCTGTATTTGTTTGAAGCCTAGCACCGCAGACTAATGGTACAAAACTACACACTTGAGCTTCTCGCCGCTGCCACTCGCTAAGTAATGCCTGGTATTTGCTTCGCCCGAATTCTAAGCTTAACCATTTAGAGGAACAATTTTCCCCACGACTCTAGCACCCGTAGTTCCGGATTCACCCTTAGCAAATAAGCGAATCGCAGACGCCTTCTTTTGCTTTAGAACGTACGGGATCAATAATCCTATAAAATGTTTTATTGGAAGGAATGCCGAACGCCTGGGAAATCTCCCGAACGCTGCGGCCCTGCACATAGGCACCGCAGACCATCGGCTGGATTTTCCGATGCTTCTTGCTTATAACTTTTGAGCGTCCTCCGGTCAGGTCGCGCGGCCTGACCACAACTGAGTTTTTGATTTTTTTGGAAAATCTGGCATTAAACCTACTAAAGGCCCATTGAAAATCTGGATGCGTTACCCTTAACGAAATCGGTGGCTTCTCTGAGAAAAGAAAGCACATAGGACTTGGGTTTGCGAACGTCTAATTGATGAGCGATATCGTTGCGCAGATTTTTAAGCTCTTTGAGAAAGGAGATTTCTTTCGGTGTACACAACCCCTCGTCTTCGATATAGGAGACGCAGTTTGCAAGCGTGATAGTTTTTTTCTTGTACCGATTTAAAAACACTTCATCATTAAGAAAAAGGGTCTTCAAGCCGTTTTCCACCACCTTGGCTAAGGAGAAGACAGCATCAAGAGGTTGATCTGCGCCAAGCTGCTTACTTGCAGATTCCATTTCCATCGCCATTTGAGGGAGATTCAATGTAAAAATTTTGGCAAGTTCGTTCATGTCTTTGATAATCAGAACGGTCTCCGCATCCTTCGGCGGATTTCTTCGCACTAAATCATTGACGAGTTCGGTTTGCTGGTTGTACGCACGGCTAACTTGGAATAAGTCTGATTGTAAATCTCCATTGGCCCTAATCTGTTGATCCACGAGCTGCTCCAGTCGCTTGGTCTTCTGATGCTGCAAATAAAGGTACAGTACCACGACCAGAACCAGTATCGCCGTGGCTGTCAGGGGAATGATTGTAGATTTCTTTTTCATGACGTATTCCTTACAAATAGTTGGACAGGTGTTTTAGTTGTTATCCGGTTCACGAGTTTCGCCAACAAAAATAGACTATTTCACTGAGATTCAGCTCAACGGGAAGCAGGGCTGACTTCCTTGGATTTAAAAATTTGCCGATGTGAATATCAGTTGGGCATCATCCTTTGTAGGCCCCAACTACTCAAACGTACAATTTTCTCCACGACTCTCGCATACGAGTTATCCTTTCTACTATGATTTTGAGGTAAATAAATCTCAGGCATTTTCTTTTGCTTCGGAACGTACGGCTTCGACAATCTTATAGAAGGTTTTATTGGATGGAATGCCGAACGCCTGGCAAATCTCACGCACGCTACGGCCCTGTACGTATGCATCACAGACCATCGGCTGAATTTTCTGATATTTCTTGCTCAGACCCTTCGGGCGGCCCCCGGTCCGGCCCCGCGCTCTAGCTGCAGCCAGTCCGGCCTTGGTGCGCCGTATCAGCTTCTTACGCTCCAGCTCAGCCAGCAGGGCGAATAGCTTGAAGATGAACTCGCCGTGTTCGGTCGTCGTGTCGATCAGCGGCTGGGAAACCGACTTGAAGCCGATGCCCCTTTCGTTCCACTCGTCGACGACCATGACCAGCTCGACCATCGTGCGGCCCAGGCGGTCGATGTCGTATACAACCACCGTGTCGCCCAGTCGCAGCTGCTCCTGCATCCTTTCGAACTCGGGGCGCTGCTTGGCCGCGCCGGAAACCTTCTCGTTAAAAATCCTATCGCACCCTTCCGCCTTAATGGCATCGAACTGCAAGTCTTGGTTCTGCTCGTCCTTGGAAACCCTGACGTACCCTATTTTCATCTCCCGTTACACTTTACCCGTTCAATAAGCAATATACTGTAATTTGATTAAATACATGGCAAAGTGTAACGGGAAAGGGAAAGAAATGGCCCACTTTTGAGAAGGGGACGGATGAGGTATTAAATTGATCGTTTTTAGAGAACGCCCTAGGGCCGTGTAATTGGATCAGGTGACTTATATCGGCCGGCGGCTGATCCCATCACAGTCGATGAAAGCAACTGCCTATTGGCGACGCTGGTCAACTTATTGCGGGTTTACAGTCATACCAGGACTGGTGCTGCCATTACGCTTGATAATTTGGGGTTTTAAGCAAGGAGGGGTAATGAGTTTAAGCCTATACAAGTTCAACATGTGATTGCACTCCTCACCTAAGGGACGAAACTCAGCTCGGATATTTTATAATCCTTCTGTCGCAGGATAGGTACGATAATGCGTAAGATCATTCTAGGGTAAAAGAATTCACACGGAGAGTACTTTCATTGTTTCCTCCCCGAACTGGCTGATAACCCGCACAGCAATTTTTTGACCTTTACCGTTAACCGAAATCGGGTGCGATTGGTGGCCGTACAAACGGTCGAAGGCTTCTTCATCGATTTTTATTTTCAGGGTTTTCTCTACTTTCTTGCGAGTATTGTCTCTAGCTAAAGTATCGAGTCCTTTTTTCCATTTGGCAAATTCTGACTTGTCGCCGCCGCAGAAGAATACCTGCTTCACGATGAAATTACTGCCGTCGTAGTCGTCATCTACGAGCCAGTATGCGATTTCGTGGACGTTACGGGCTTTTACCTCGTCTTTTATGGGATCGTAAATATCGAGACCGCGAATTACGACAATTACTTCTCCGTCTTTTCGTATAAGGTCGATATCCGGTTCACCGATGGTAACGAAACTGGCGGCAGACTTGGCGGGTTTTTTCTTCAAGCCTTCCTGCAACAGGTCGTCGTGGATGCGGGCTTTGGTCACTTCAAAAGTACCTACGCTCGTGGTTTGGCTGCTGCCCTGGATATCGCTCTCAAAGCTGAAGCCTAGGATGACGAGCCAATTGGCGTCACCAAGCTGGCGGCATTCCTTCACAGCATCATTCACCAGTTTTTTGCTTACCGTGCCAAATTTTGGACCGATGTGGAAGTAGGCTTTTTCTTCGCCCTGAGTGGTTTGATAAAATCCTTCGGCGTGTAGGGCCGTTCCTGCGAGTAGCTCCACGCTACGGAAGATTACCATTTCATCCTTACGGCCATTTTTGACCCCCGCACTAAGCAGATGTTGCCGGATTGTTTCTTCGAACGCTCCTTCCGGTTCGTTGACCCGAATTTCGTCGTCCAGTTCGGCGGGGCTGATGGGTTCGTAACTTTGCAGAGTTTCGACGGTAAAGGGGCCGCTTACCCGCAGTAGCTTGCGATCCTGCTCGGGTTGGTCATACAGCGTTTCGGTGGCGGGTGGCTCGTCGTTGGCCAGGGATTTGAGCGTGATGTGCGGGACAGTTTTGTACATAAAGCCCTGCCGAATGTCTGCTCCGACTTCGTCGTAAAGTTTATAGTAAGGGTACACCGCCGTCATGAGCCGCTGCTTGGCGATGTTCAGAGCGATGCGGCTGGTATCAATGGTGATCCAGCGACGACCCCATTCCTCGGCTACGTACGCCGTGGTGCCGCTGCCGCAGGTTGGATCCAGCACCAAGTCTCCAGGGTCGGTGGTCATAAGGAGACAGCGCTGGACTGCTTTGACCCCCGTCTGAACAACATATAATTTTTCATCACCAAAAGACGAAAATGCAACATCATTCCAAACGTTTCCAATCAATTTTACCGGAAAATCATCATCATATCTCTTAAATCTTAGGGTTTTTCCACTGACTACTAATCTTTCTTTTTTAGCTAGTTTGTTCAAGCCATCAATACTTGTCGACCAATATCTCTTTCCGGGACTAAATTTCTTGCCCTCAAATTCAAATGGTGGGGAATTATAGAAATGGGAAGACGTTAAATCACTCGTAGTAAACCCCTTGGCATTATTATCTTTTTCTTGATAGAGCTGAACATATTTGGTTTTGGGTTTATCTTTCCCATACCACAATATTGAATCAGCTACTGCTGGCAAAAATAAATCTGGCTGAGGACTCCTTTTTATAAATACGATCTGACTCACAAAATTCTCACTTCCAAAAACTTCATCCATTACGCTTCGCACCAGGTGCACATTTTCATCGCCAATCTGCACAAAACAGGAACCGCTTTCTGCAAGGAGTTCTTTAGCAATAAGCAGTCGATCGCGCAGATACGATAGATAGGAATGGATGCCCAGTTCCCAGGTATCGCGGAAAGCTTTGATCTGCTCGGGTTCGGAGGTAAGGGAGTCGTCTTGCCCATCCTTCACATTACGGTCGTTGAGTTTGATCTGCCAGTTACCGCCGTACTTGATGCCGTAGGGCGGATCCATGTACACGCACTGCACCTGGCCAGCCATGCCTTCGCGTTCGAGGAGACTGGCCATAACGAGGTGGCTGTCACCCTGGATGAGGCGGTTGGTCCAGCCATCCTGGTGCTGATAGTATTCGCTTACTTTTTCGAGTTCGTCCTTTTCAAGCGCATTACCAAACAGTTCGTTTACGCTGAATATATCGAGCTGTGGGCTAGCAGTCTCGGTAACATTGTAGAGGTTTTCGATCAGCGTTTCGGGGGCGATGTGTTCGTGACGGTAGAGGCTGCGGATGTCCACGCGCAGTAGTTCTTCGCGGTCGTCGTTGCCGTATTTGTCGAGCCAGTAGAGTTCGGGGTCTTGTCCTCGGTGCGTTACGGGATTTTTAGTTAGTTCCAGCGTTTTGCTGGCGGTCTGCACATGGGCGTTGGCCTCTTCGTAGCCAGCTTCTTCCTTGCTGGGAATGTGGGCGCGCCTGTCGGCCTTGTGTTTAATAGACTCTACTGATTTGGCCATGGGAAAGAGGCGACTGATTTAGTCAAACGATAGCACTTCGGGTACCAGAGCGACAACATTTAAAGGGGGGAAAAGAAAACGGTTGTAAGGGGTGTTCTCCGTTTTCGCGTGTAGCACACCACGTAATGTGCCGACAGTCACCATTGCTAAATGGATTGCAAAATCTCGGGGAACGACGAGCGTATCGGAATCTGGTGAGGCCAGCATAGACCAGCTTTCGGGTTGAATCTCAAATGTGCAAGCCACGGCAATCACCATGAATGGGTTGCCGTCTTCTTTTTCAAACCGTGCATATTTGCGGACTTGTATCCGCTTTTGCTCTTTGCCCAGACCAAAAAACAATTCGTGATGGATCTTGAATGTTTCGATTTCTTTCGGTGGCTCAGGTAGCATCGCAAATTCCTCAGTAACAATCTGTAGAATGCCAAAGGCGATATTGTTATTATGCTTTTCCATCAGGCAGCCATAGCATAATTCGACTCCCCCGATTCCGCTTCCGGTGGATACACTACGGTTTCTGCGGTTGAATTCATTTCCTTTGAGATACTGAATTCAATTTTCTGCCAGGATGTAAACTCAGTTTTAACCATACTGTAGCTGGTTTTTGTTACATAGCTGTGTGCAAACTCAACGAGCCGAATGCTTAGGGCCTGTTCCAAACGGCTGATCGTTTCAAGTGTCAGATTTTCCTGACCTCTTACGATTTTATTGATTTGCTGCGGGCTAATACCCAGGTTTTCAGCTAGCTCTTTCTGAGTAGCGGGAGCCTTGCTTTCTTTACGATTGCTACGCAGGGTACTTAAAATAGCAATAGCGATTTTAGCAGACCGATCGAGCCAAGCTCGGTTAGCCTCACGCCACGCCGCTTTTTCCTGAAAACTCGTATCCTCGACCGCTACACGGTCCAGTATTTCTCTTACTTTATTATTTTCCATAAGGGATAGAGTGAATGGTTAAATTTCGATGTACACCGAATCAAAATCAGTATCAGAGTCGAAATAATTTTGCTTCAAAAGCTGCGCCACATTTCTGAGGTTGTCCAGTTGCTGTTGCGTATGGGGGCGATCTTCCATCTTTCCAGTCAATTTGATAGCTCCGCCCGTTACAATATAGGTGGTGTCTATCCGTAGGGCGTAGATTCTCAGCCAGCCTTTTTTGGATTTATACGCTTTGTTCAAGCTCTGATACAGAGGTTTGTAAACTTCACTTTTGAGTAGCGAAACGAAAGACTGATTGAGGCGAGTATTAAAGCTTTCATAGGACTCATGTTCCTGTTTATAAAAACATTTTTCCAGTTGTTCAGCTTGTTGGATCGTATCATCGATGGCCTTATCAATAGTTAGAGGTTGGCCTAGAGCAGTATGCCAGAACTCAGAATGGAGATCTGCCTCATTAGCTTCAAAAAAATCGGATAGATATTCAGGGTCGTTCCATTTTTCAAACAGGTTAGTCAACTCAGGCTGAGAGGAACCACTATACTTAACCGTATAAAGGCCGTCATGTATTTTACGGATTGCAAAACTAATAGAGAAATTCATAAAATCAACCTATAAGTTTATTATTTTAGCAATCAGCTGGTTTTTGATATCGCGGATGTCGTTGGCGATTTCTACAAAATGCCACTCGGGGTAGTCGTACTTATCTCTCATAGCGTTTACGGCGGGCAACCACCGATTCTCAACATACCACTTTTTCTCGACTTTATCCTTGTTCATGCCCGTTATTTCGATGATGAGGTTTTTTGTAGCACCGTCCCTGCATTTCACCTGAGCAATGAAGTCAGGAAAGTACATTTTGTCCTTTGCTTCCTTATTGACATACGGTATGGCAAACCCCAGAAATTGATTTTTGACGTAGCGTTCTACTGCCTCTATTTCCTCCAGCGTTTTGGCGCAAATGCCCTCCCAGTCGCTATCCATCACAACATAGTTTACGTGGCTCTTGCTAGTTGGATACACCTGTTTGATCGTATTACCATTGACGTATTTCGTGCTGCTGAACGGATCGTAGTACCTGAATGTGGGGCGTATGTGCTCTTTGGTATTCAACTCAGGATTAATACCTCTGTGGATATGATCCACGACTTGACGGGGTTCTATGAAGTACAACAGCCGCTTGTAGCGCGGGTCAGGATTGTTTAGAAGGAGTACTTTGGTATGGTACCATTCTTCCACAATGTTTTTTAATTTGTTGAATTTCTGAAAGTTGAGATTTCCTTCCTCGTCGCTAAAATGGTATTTGATCAACTCTTTGGTAAGCAGGAAAAATAACTCGTTTTCGCGCTTTTCCAGGACCGAATTCACCTTCAATTTTTCCTGAGAAGGCGAAATCGGACTAGCCATTACTGTTTCGGTAGGGTATAGATGACCGTCTATCTCATAATTATCGAGATGGCTAAAATCATGCTTTATCTCTCCATCACGATATTCCAGCCTGTATCCCGCTACGTTCGGAAACTCTATCTCCATATTTTTCTGCCTATCAGGTATAGCCGCGATGTAAGTGGATTCGGCCACCGACAGAGATGGTTCGGTTTTCCCCCCACGGAACATCTTGAAAGGTACTCCAATGATGTGCGCGTACTCTGGCGGAAATTTCTCAATCACTATTTTGCGCTTATCGCTCGTCGGATTCCCCTCTTTGTCGTAGCCTTGCAGCACGTAGTTCATTCGCCGCAAGGCTCGACCCGCTACCTGTTCGCAGAGTAGCTGCGAGCCAAAGGCACGAAGGCCCATGATATGGGTGACTGTGTTGGCATCCCAACCTTCGGTAAGCATAGAAACCGACACGACGCAGCGGATGTGCGCGCCCAGCTTACCCGACTGTCCTACCGTGTTTACTACCTCGCGTAGTATCTCGGCGTCCGTTATTCTGTCGGTGCTACCCTGCCCGTGCAGTCGGGCGTAATCTTTCTTGAATTCCGTTATTTCCGAAGCAAAAATCTTTTTAAAGTCGTCATTGATTTGATCTCCTTCTTCCAGAGCCGTGCTGTCGATAAGTAGGGTTGGCGGTTTGGATAAAGGGCGTTTTGTTGTGAGATCATAGTTTGAGAAAAGGTCTTTTGCTCCGGTTACGGTTCTGTGATTTCCCTCACTATCTTCAAATTCATACCCCGCTATGAATTTGTACAATTCCTTCGAGACGGACGTGTTATTGCAGACCGCGATGAATACGGGCGGGGACGTGAACAGCGTCGTTCTGGCCTCCTGATTTGTCCGCGAACCATTATAGTACTCTACGTAGTGATCGTAAAATTGGTCCAATGCAATTTTTACCAAATGAGGAAGCTTGGGCGGTGGCTCGACCAGATTTTCTTCTTTTGCGGCTTCTTTTTTCTTAGTGCGCTGTCCCTTCCTGGGAAGCTCGTCCCGTACATGGTCATATAGGTTACGCAGGACGGGCATTGTCAATTCCTGGGTATTATCACTTTCGGGCAAAAAAGGAATTTTAACCAGGCCAGATTCGATAGCTTCAATCAATCCAAAGTCGGATACGACCCAGGGAAACAGGCTGTAAGGTGTGTAGCCTGATCCTGTTAGATAGTAGGGTGTGGCCGAAAGGTCATATACCGATTGCAATTTGAAGCGCTGGGATATTTCCCGCAAGCCGCTGAACCAGACGGCAGCCTTGGCATTTTCGTCTATCTCCTCATTATCGGTAGTTTTGCTCTTGGATTTAGGCAGATAACAATGGTGGGCCTCGTCGTTCAGTATCAATAACCTGCTTCCGGCTTTGAACTTACCCAAGGTTCTTTTGATTACCTGGGAAAAATCTTCTTTGTTGTCAGTATCGATTTTCTCGCCTTCCAAGTTCACTTTACCATCAAAGGGACTACGTTTATTTCCCTGTAATGTTCTGGGTTCGAAGGTATGGTAGTTCGTGATGACGAGCCGCGCGTTCAGGTTTTGCAAACGGTGTTCCATGTTAGCCGGAACGAGACTACGAATACGGTAGTAATCCTCGATGTGTTTAGGATTCTGGTTTTTTGTGTCCACGAACAAAACACCTAATCGACTCTTGATTGTGACACCCGGCGCAACGATGAGAAAATAGTCAGCGAAGCGAGTGTCGTTGCGATATTCCTGCCGATTAAAATAATGGTAACAAATCAGGCACCCCATTACGACTGTTTTTCCCGAACCTGTTGCCATTTTAAAAGCCACTCGCGGGAGCTGGTCGGCAGCATCACGACTTACGGATTGCTGCCCTTGACGCAGTAGATTCAGAATGTGTTGTCCGGCATTTGACTTTCCAGCTACCTCATTTAACCAAATGGCTGTTTCAACGGCTTCCCGTTGGGCGTAGAATAGTCTTTTTGTAACAAGCCGCTCAGGGTTGTCAAACCAGAAGTTGAGCAGTTCCTTCGTAACCCTTGTAGTATTTGGGTACTTATCATTCCGCCATTTTCCTACTTCCTGACGACACAGGTTTATCAGATGTGTACCATACTCCACAAAATCATCGTTCCACTCAAATATCTCTTTTTGTCCTGTTTGCCTTATGGGAATTACGGCCGAATCGGCTTTAAATATTCTCCTGCCCTTGCAAATATTCTTGTAGTCCAAACTTCCCGTGCTATCTGTATCGTAATGTAACTTTGGTTCTTCATACGGACTGTTCAGGATTGGATTGTCTGCGCTCATTCGGCTCAAAATGTATTTTTTGGAAATAGGAATTGCCACATCGTGGTCAAAAGGCAAAATAACGAGATTCTAACTTGTGTTGCTATTAAAAGGAAGCCCTAAGATCTCGTCTTGGCTAAGTATTTCATCCAACTGGATTGAGGATTAAAGATCAAGTGTTCTGACATTGACACCCATGAATTCTGCTACACGGGATCCGTGACGCTTTTTGTGCTAACGTTTAATTTAACCCATAGTTGTTGAAAATGGATTTCAAATCATTAGTGTTTGATCTCATCTCATCAATCTGACAATGGTTCATAAAGTCATACCTTTCTGAACCCCTCACATGCACGGGATTTGTTTCTGAGATCTACTCCAAAACGGGGGCCAGCAAGTAGGGCCAGCTCAAAAGTAAAGGGTGCCTTTATGAACCCAACTTAATGACCTCACTAGCTGTGTCTCCCTGAACCAGACCTTTGGCTATGCCTAGCTCGCAGGGACAGCTGCCCTCCTCGCGAGATGATCCTGGAAAAGACCCGCGCCGGCCAGCTGCTCGCCCAAGTCCAGCCACTGGACGACGCGTGAACGTAAACCAGGACAACTACATCCAGGTAAAGAAAGCTATGCGTAGAGCCTTCGTTTACCGAAACTGTGAACTTGACGGGCCTCAGTACGCCCATTGTGAAGCAGTACCGGAAACTGATCAGGAACTTGCTTTTTAGGGCTCAGCCAGCATTAGGGCACCCTGCCACCCATTATCGCCGCCCCATTCCCAGTGGGTACGCGGTGTGAGCATTTTTTTATAAAAGTTGGGAAATTGCCAACTTTTTCCCATATTTGTATCGTGTTGATGGTAGCATCCGCTTACTCTTTTCATAACGGCTGAACCACAAGGATGCGAATGGGGACTCTTAATTTCAAACTATAAAAACATCTTTGGCTAAATGATTATCGTTCAAGCCCGCAAGCTGGACCGGTTTGCACACAAGCACGGGGATGCCGGTAAGAGCCTGACCGTTTGGAAAAGGGTTGTCAAAAGCTCCAGCTGGAAAAAAGGGACTGACGTGTTGGAGGACTTTCCCAATGCGTCCTTAATTCCGGGTAGCCGCGCCCGGTTTAAGATTGTGGGCAATAAGTACCGCCTGATCGTGGAGATCAACTACGAGGACGGCATTGTGGAAGTGAGGTTCATAGGAACGCATGCCGAGTATGACAAGGTCGATGCTTCAACCGTTTGATGGCCCGGTGCCAAATACAGATATGGAAAAAATGAAATCAGACTGGTTCCTGCTTGAAACGGAGCAGGACTACGATGCCGCTCTGGCTCGCTACGAGGAAATCAAACAGGCAGAGCGGGGTTCGGCCGGCCACAGGGAGAAGCTTCTACTGGCCCATCTCATTTCCGACTTTGAAGAAAGGACGAGTGAGCTGCCAGAAGTTGACCCCGTGGAGCTGATCAAAATCCGGATGGAGGACTTCGGCTACAAGCCGGTCGACCTGGCCAAAGAGTATGGTGACAAGGGCACCATCAGCAAGGTGTTGAATTACAAGCAGGCCCTCTCACTGACCATGGTGCGTAAGTTCAGCCGCTTGCTGCACATTCCGGCCGAAGCCCTAATTGCTGAATATGAATTGAGGCAATAGCTAATTTCAGCGCTGGACGGTGCTTTGGTCAAGTAACGGTGTTTTGTGCAAACTGGCTTTTACACCCGTGATGCGAATCGGTATGGAGTCAAGTGTTCCCCTGGTCTGGCCAAAAGCGGGATGCAATTTGGATTAGTCGTCCAAGGGCGGATCCTATACCTCCCGCTCTACTCACCCTTTACTAAATGGGTGAGGAAAGTGACTGGCAGTGTATTCTCCCCTAAGATTCTTGCCATGAAAGCCCCAGAGTACATTGTACAAACGCTCGTTTGTATAATGTAAAATATGCCTAAATTGCCCTCTCAATCAGAACAAGCTCCCGTGGAACACCCAACCGACCCCGTCCAGTACGTGGCCTACTATCGCGTCTCGACGCTCCGCCAGAGGGCCTCCGGCCTGGGCCTGTCCGCCCAGCGCACCGGCGTGGAGAGCTTTTTGCGCGGCCGGGGGAAGGTCGTCTCCGAGTTCACCGACATCGAGTCGGGCAAGCGCAACGACCGGCCCGAGCTGATCCGGGCCATCGCTACTTGCAAGTCAGAGGGGGCGGTGCTGCTGATCGCCAAGCTCGACCGGCTCACGCGCAACGTAGCCTTCATCTTCAC
>NZ_JBGSXF010000452.1:0-2781 GCF_041751555.1 Persicitalea sp.
AAATGGTGAATGGAGTGGACGGGCATCAGGTAGTGCATCCAGGCCGAGGTGCGGTAATAGCAGTTCCAGGCGTGGTGCAGTTGTACTACTTCTACCTTGCCTGTTTTGCTGATTTCCCTCCTCAATCCGTAGTGTTGAATGTAGGTCACGGATTCATAAATCAAAGTGACCAGTACGAACTGCGCCAGTACGCAGATTAAGGCCTGCCAACTGACGAAAGTCGTACCGATTAGGTAGAACAGACAAGCAACAAGCCGAATTTTACAGCTCAAAATTATTTCACTTTCCCGCCGAGGAGGGAAAGTATTTCCTGTGAAAAAAATCATGCGGAATCGCGCCCCGATTGAGCGGCGCAAATAAGCGTAAATCCCCTCTCCTACCCTGGCCGTAGCCGGATCATCGGAGGTACCTACGTGGCGATGGTGGATATAAATATGGTCGGCTTCGAGATAGAAAAAGCCGTTTTGAAGAAGTAAAATAGTTGACAGCCAGCGATCTAGTTTCCGGGACGAATGCATTAGGTCATGCGCCAGCGAGACGGCGAAGTTGCTGTTGAAAATGACGACGGAATAAATGAAAACGGCCAGCGCCCAGATTACCAACGCATGATGGGCCAGAAAAAACAAAACCCAAGCATTGAATCCGACAAAGAACACCCCAGAAGCCGTTTTCAGATTGACCATAGGCGGGCTGTGGTGAAAAAAGTCGTATTCTGATACGACTCCCGCCACACTGAATTTCCCGATTTTTTTACGCAAAGAAGCGATGATCAGCACAAATCCCATTCCCGCCCACACGAAAGACGTAGCGGCGGTTGTCATGAATACCACCGTAATTGCTACTGGAATTAGATACGGAATTGCACGCATAGTCAGAGACTATTTTTGTAGTGCAATTTCTAAAAAAAACGGATGAAAGCTATTTCTTCATAAATCCATCGGTGAAATGCTCCTCCCGCTTGGGCTGCGAGAATTTCTCCGTGTTATACTTTTCTGATTCACCCCGCGTAATGGACAAGGATTCCCAAGAACCGCCGCGCAGCATTTTACCGACAAATACAATCTGCCCCACATGGCTGGCGTAATGCGCCGTCTGCCGATTGATGGCTTCTGTGACGGTGTGGCCCTGATTACGAATGTAGATCGTTCTTTCCAAATCTGTCTCCGTGAGTGGACACAAAGCCGCGAACAGACACGCCCAACCCGCCTCCCATTGGGCGAGCATATTATCGCGGTTGAGGGTGTCACTGTTGAATTCCCCTTCGCGGTCGCGCCAATCTTTTTCACCGTCGGTCGTCAAAAAGTTAGTCCAGCGGGAGAGCATATTGCCCCACAAGTGCTTGACGATGTTAGCGATGCTGTTGCTTTCGTCGTTGGCTTTCCAGAAAAGTTGCTCGTCCGAAAGTTGGGCGAACGTTTTATCGCTTAGCATTTTGTAGTACTCGAATTGCTTGATACTGCTGCTCAGGTAGGTACTCATATTTTATTTTTTCGACAGCAAGCGCCTGATCGTCGCGAAATGAGAGAAGAATACGATGGGTACTACCACACTGGGTAGCCACACGTAAGGAAAACTGATGATGGCAATATTGGGCTGATCAAGGCCAAATTTCTGAAAAGGCGAAGGCGTGGACAGAATTGCAATCACTACGATGTTTAACAGGAGCCCCACGCAAATCAAGTTCCAAAGCAACAAAGATGATGTGGGCAGCACTTTGTTTTTAAAACCGTAGTAATAGACCAACGGAGCGGTCAAGCCTGCGAGGATGTCTAGATTCCGCCCCTCGAATGTCATGATTTCGGGAATGGCTGATGCCAGAAACAAGAAGTATAGTATGAGCTCCACGACAATTCTGACAGTATGCAGAATCGTCAGTTTTGCAGTATCCAGGCTGTCTATGAATGCTCGGCCCCGAGAGGTCAGGAAAAGAGCGGCTATGAACAATGCGGGCGGCAAGGCCGTCAATACGAACCGGGGAGGAATAGTCTGGACTTGGTAGAAGCCAGAGAGGGCCAGAAAAGCCTGAATCGCCATCCAGATACCTACTCCAATCAACAGCCACTTTGATTTGGGCGACGCTAAATAAAGCAGCCCCACCGTAACAAACGTAATGAGGATAAAAAATGCGTCTATTGTCCCGGATACGTTTTCCATGGCATCAAGTTAAGATTTTTTCCTCAGTGCCTGAGAGATGAATACGACGACAGGGATAAAAGTCAGGGCCAGAATAGCGGGCAAAAACCAACCACGCCGCCCATTCGATCATCCGATCCGTAGAGGTGAGCGTGATTTCGGGTTTAGATAAATGGCTGCCGTCAAAAAAACTGTTCATACGAATAATCTGTCCATACAAAAAAAATCCTATCTTTGCACCTCATTTCTAAAAATATGACACTCTGATTATTGCCTTATTTTCTTTCCCTAGGTACAAATACCCTAGATGCCTTTAAATTTCGAGAATAATCAATCACGAAATAATTCAATTTCGTAGCCAAATTCTTTTGCGAAATATTTAATGAAAAAATACTTTAATCTTTTCGATCTTAAACAAAAGGTCGATTATAAAACTGAAATACTCTCTGGCCTGACGGTCGCATTGGCGCTCGTTCCTGAAGCAGTAGCCTTCGCCTTTATCGCCGGACTCTCCCCACTGACGGGATTGTACGCGGCTTTCATGATGGGTTTGGTTACGTCCATTTTTGGTGGTCGTCCCGGAATGATTTCGGGCGCGACGGGCGCAGTGGCGGTAATCATCGTGGCTTTAGCAAAATCGTACGGCGT
>NZ_JBGSXF010000453.1:0-20487 GCF_041751555.1 Persicitalea sp.
AAATTACAAAAGGCATTTCCGCAGGTGAGCCGCGTCGTGGACACGCAACGCACTTCCCGCAGCGCGAGTCACAATCTGATAAAAGCTTTTCTCTGGAATGGCAAAACAATGTTGGAAACCGTCGATGTGGACATTAATCCCATCGTGGATCGCGTGGGCGGCGGCGATGCCTTCATTGCAGGTCTCATCCATGGCCTCCTGACTTTCAACGACGAGCAGAAGGCCCTGGAATTCGGCGTGGCGGCCTCGGCCCTGAAACACACCATCGAAGGCGATGCCCTCGTCAGCACTGTGGCTGAGGTGGAAGCCGTCCGGCAGGGCGAGACTTCGGGAAGAATAAAGCGTTAGAAAGTGGCAAAGGCACAAAGTGGCAAAGCGACATAGTGCTCTTGTCAATGATTTCAAACGCCCACTTTGGTACTCTGGAACTTTGCCACTCACAAAAATTTTACCATACAACCCAAAGATATTATGGCTCACAAAGACAAGATTACCGTACTGAATTCCCTGCACGAAGGGGGCGTGTTGCCACTTTTTTATCATGATGATGCCGCCGTGGCCATCGAGGTGTTGAAAGCTTCGCACCGGGCGGGGTTGCGGGTGTTTGAGTTTACGAATCGGGGAGAGAATGCCCTTGGTACCTTTGAGAAACTCGTTGCCTACGCGCACGAGAATCTGCCTGACATGGCGATGGGCATTGGCACAATTTATGACGACGAAGCCGCCAATAAATTCATTTATGCCGGAGCTGACTTTGTGGTGACGCCCGCGCTGAATCCTGCCGTGGGTACGGCCTGCGCTGCGGTTGAGGTACCCTGGATACCGGGCGTGATGACGGTTACTGAAATTTACAATGCGCGCCATGCGGGGGCCGAAGTCGTGAAGTTATTTCCCGGTGAGGTACTCGGCTCGGGCTTTGTGAAAGCCGTTCGCGGCCCGATGGCTGACTTAAAAATTATGGTAACGGGCGGCGTGCGGCCAACCCGCGAGAGTTTTGCGGAATGGTTCGGGGCGGGGGCCTACTGTGTAGGAATGGGTTCACACTTGTTCCCCAAGGATGTACTGGCCCGGCAGGACTACGACTGGGTGGAGCGGAAGATTGCGGAGTGTTTGGGATTTGTAAAAGAGTTGAGATAGTTCTACGGTCGTCGTTCTTAGTTAATTCGGGTTAGTGGCTTCTGTAGCAGAGCAGATATTTTCAAACCAAGTACTAAGAATCGCTTAGGCAGCCCTATCTGAACTAAGTACTCGTTCAAGGTACCTTCGTCTTCAAATACGCTACCACTACATCCAATCCCCGATCAAACCGATCGTGGTTATTGATGATGATGTCCGCCTCGGAGCGGAGGGGTTTGATGTACTTGTCATAGGTCGGGGCTACGTGATTTTCCCAACGGTACAGGACATCTTCCAAATCGTAGCCGCGCTCGCTGTTGTCGCGGATGATACGCCGCTTGATCTTGACGTGTTCTTTAGCATCGACAAAAACCTTAAGATCGATCAACTCCGCTACTTCCGGAAAATAAAATATAAAAATCCCCTCTACGACGATGATTGGGGTTGACTCAAACGTCAACATCTTCGGCGTTACCAGCGGGTTGTTGAACGTGTATTCAGGGTGCTCGACTACCTTCCCCCGCCGTAGTTCGGCGATATGTTTCGCGAAGAGTCCGTGGTCAATCGTTTGGGGCAAATCAAAGTTTTCTACTCCGTTTTCGTCTTTTGGAATCTTATGAATGGGCAGATAGTAGTTATCTTGCGAGATGCGGCAAATCTCCTCCTCCGCGAACGCAGACAGCAAGCTTTTCATGAAAAAAGTCTTCCCCGAGGCACTTCCGCCCGTAATTCCTACAATAAATGGCTTGGTCATTTTTAGTCACAAAAACTCATTATGGAATAGGCTTCTACCAGATGCAGTTGCCTTATCATAATTCATAATTTATAGTTCATCACTCCTCACTTCCTGCCTTACGATATTTCAATTTCTCCCGCTGTACTTGCTCGATTTCCAGGATCTCACTCGACTTGTAGGTAAGCGCTTCGTAAGTGTGTTCCAGGTCGCGCACCAGTTTTTGCAGGCCAGGTACTTCCAGCGAAGCGGCGTGATCGGTGCCGCGCCAAGTGCGGTCTTTGGTAAAATGTCGCTCCACCCATACGGCTCCCAGCGTGTAGGCCGCCACGTCCACCGCGATACCCAAGTGGTGGCCTGAGAAGCCAATCTCCTTTATACGCTCGCCATAGTTTTCCTGGATACGCCTGATTTCCAATAAACAAATATCTTTGAACGGCACCGGATAGCCTGACGTACAATTATACACCACGAGCCGCTTCCGGGCCTGGTCAGTTTCTTCAAAAAAGGCCACAAGTTGGGTGATTTCGGCCTGCATGGTCATGCCCGTCGATACGTGTATATCGCCTCCATAATCATCGCGCAGCAGCCTCAGCATTTCGTAGTTATTGTTGCAGGCTGAGGGTACTTTAATGAAATCGGGTCGCAACTCGATAATTTCTCTGGCCGAGGATACGTCCCAAACCGAAGTCGCATAGCCAATCCCAGTCGATTCGGCATATTCCTTCAATTCAGCATGTTGCGCCTGGTCGAATTCCAGGTACTCACGGTGCGCACCGTAAGTTTCTCCGTAAGCATTGTACGGCACCGGATGCGGCGCTGCGTACTGGTCGGTAGTCAGGAGTTCGCGAGAGTTACGTTTCTGGAATTTGGCGTATTCCGCCCCGCAGTCTTTCGAGAGCCGAATGAGTTCTTTGGCGGTTTCGAACTGGCCCATATGGTTGCAGCCGATTTCCGAAATGATCCTGGGCCGCTGGTAGGTATTCATGAATAATTTTGAGCCTTTGAAATGATCTTATGTTAGTCGCGAAGGTAAGGAAAAGCGATTTACCGAACAGTGTTGATCTGCACTGGTTCGATAATTGGCAGTCAATTGCCTACTTTTGCCCTAAATAACGCCGACAGCGTTCAAAACGCAATGAAGAAAATGCAGCCGCTCAAAATATACAATACCCTCACCCGCCAAAAAGACACTTTCGAACCGCTTGCCTCGCCTCACGTGGGTATGTACGTCTGCGGACCAACGGTTTATAACAATGCCCACCTCGGCAACGTCCGCACGTTTATGACGTTCGACTTGCTGTTTCGGTACCTGACACACATTGGCTATAAGGTGCGCTATGTCCGTAATATTACCGACGTGGGTCACCTGGTAGGCGACGGCGATGAAGGTGAAGACAAAATTGGCCGCATGGCGAAGCTAGAGCAACTTGAACCGATGGAAATCGTGCAACGCTACACCAACGACTTTCACCGCGTCATGGAGGATTTTAACATCTTTCCTCCCAGCATCGAGCCTACCGCCACGGGCCACCTCATCGAGCAGATCGAGGCCGTGCAAAATTTAATTGCGAAAGGACTGGCTTACGAATCGAACGGCTCGGTTTATTTCGATATAAATGCCTACAACGAGGCGGGCAACGACTACGGCAAACTTTCGGGTCGGATTCTGGAAGACCTACTGAACGAAACCCGCGAGTTGGACGGACAGTCGGAGAAGCGTAATCCGCTCGATTTTGCGATTTGGAAAAATGCTTCGCCTGAACACCTCATGCAGTGGAATTCGCCCTGGGGTCGGGGATTTCCCGGCTGGCATCTTGAATGTACCTGCATGAGTGCCAAGTACTTAGGCAATCAGTTCGATATCCACGGTGGCGGCATGGACTTAAAATTTCCCCACCATGAGTGCGAAATCGCGCAGGCGAAGGGCCTTACGGGTACTGATCCAGTGCGCTACTGGATGCACACCAACATGCTGACGGTCAACGGCCAGAAGATGTCGAAGTCGTTGGGTAACTCTTTCTTACCCGCTCAACTACTCAGCGGCGATCATGAGCTGCTTGACCAATCATACAGCCCCATGACGGTGCGGTTTTTCATGCTCCAGAGCCAGTACCGCAGCACATTGGATTTCTCGAACGACGCCCTGAAAGCTGCCCAAAAAGGATTCAAACGCTTGGTCAACGGCTTGCGCATCGTGAAAACGCTGGAATACGTGGCCGAAGTAGGCGGAACGCCGGACGAGAAAAAGCAGGCCGACATTGAGCAGTCATTGCAGGGATTCTACGATGGTATGAACGACGACCTCAACACTTCCGTGGCCATTGCGCACCTCTTCAGTTTGTTGAAGTACGTGAATATGCTTTACATGAATCAGTTGAAGGCGGCGACTCTGGGGGAAGAACTTTTTACAAAATTAAAAACGCAATTCGTCATTTTTTGCGAAGATGTGCTGGGTCTGAAAGAGGAACCTTCCGAAGGCTCCGCCGTTTTGAAGGGAATGCTCAGCCTTTACCGAGAGTACAAAGCCGCGCAGCAGTACGACAAGGTCGATGAAGTGCGTTCTTACTTTAAAAGTCAAGGGCTCGTGATTCGGGATATGAAGCACCGGATTGACTGGGCCTATGAAGAGTAGTTCTGAGTTGGGAAATAGCGATTTCAACGTCCTCTGATTCCCCGTGCAGCGAACCCATCATTCATAATTAGTTTCTATGCGTCGCTCCCATATTGCTTACATTTATTGGCTGTCTTTGTGATAGTTGGCCTGACCTACTTGCTTATGCCTTATTTGAACGAACGTGGTGAAGCTACTTCTTCACCGAGGACAGAATCGACGGCGGCAACCTCTTTCGTGAAGGAGGGTGAAGTGACCTTTTTGAGCGAGGGGAAGACAATCAGTAAGATAGACATTGAAATTGCCGAGAACGAGGCTGAGCAGAGCAAAGGGTTGATGTATCGCCCCTATATGCCCGATTCGGTGGGTATGCTGTTCGTTTTCCAAGACAGTAAGCCATTGGGTTTTTGGATGAAGAACACGCAAATTCCGCTGGATATTATTTATGTGGACAGCAACAGAAAGATTGTTTCCATCCAGAAAAACGCCAAGCCTTATTCTGAGGAAAACCTGCCTTCCCTGAGTCCCGCACAGTACGTCGTCGAGGTAAACGCAGGCTACGTCGATCAGCACGGGATAGCGGTGGGGGATGTGATCCAGTTTTGATAGCCGGGTAAATTTTATATTTTATTTGATCTTAACTATGCGAGTACTTCTGAATCTCAAAAGTTTTACTTTCCTCCTGGCTTTGGGCTTCGGATGTACCGTTTTCTCCTGTAAAACAAAAAACTCCTCCGAGCAAACCACTACACAAACTATTCAAATGGTTCCTGCCCCGACCTTCAGCGCCGATTCTGCATACGCTTTTGTAGAACGGCAGGTAGCTTTTGGGCCACGGGTACCGAATACGAAAGCGCATGAATTGGCCGGGGATTATTTGGTAAAAACCCTTGAGCAATACGGCTTCACGGTGACGGAGCAGAAATTCACCGCTACCACTTACGACGGTCAGAAACTCAATGCCCGCAACATCATCGGCAGCTTCCAGCCGCAGGCCACCAAGCGCATCATGCTGGCAGCACACTGGGACACGCGCCCTTTCTCCGATCAAGATTCTACGCGTAAAACCCTGCCGGTGCTGGGGGCCAACGACGGAGCAAGCGGCGTTGGCATTCTGCTGGAAGTGGCACGGACGCTGCACGAGAGTCAAAACAAACCTGACTTGGGCGTAGATATCGCTTTCTTCGACGCTGAAGACTGGGGTGCCTCCGGCCCCACCAACGCAAAATACGAGGGCTTCTGCCTGGGTTCGAGCCATTGGGCGGCCAACAAGCATATTCCCAACTATTCGGCTTACTTCGGAGTTCTGCTAGATATGGTCGGGGCCAAAGGAGCTACTTTTCTGAAAGAGGGACTATCCACCCAGTACGCCAATGAGGTCGTGCGCACTGTCTGGAATACGGCTAGTCAGCTTGGGTACAACAATTATTTCATCGATCAGAAGGGGCCAGGCATAACCGACGACCATGTCCCGGTCAATGACGTGGCCAAAATCCCCATGATCGACATCATTCACACCCGAATGAATGATCCCAATCGCACCTTTTTCGACGACTGGCACACGACTGGTGACGATATGAAAAACATTGATCCAAGCACCCTGAAAGCAGTAGGGCAGACACTGATTCAGGTACTTTATAACGAGGGGCAGCCGACAATTTAGTGATGATCTATGAATGATGAATGGTCAGTTATGAGATGCATATTGCAGGCGGCGGTTTTGATTGGTCTTTTGACAGGTTGTTCATCGCCACCGGAGAAGTTGGGTCGGTTGGATTTGGTGAAATGGCGGCAAGACCGTAGCGCGTGTGAAAGCATTCGTCCGACGCTAGTGCAGGATTTCAAGGTCGAACAGGCTAATTTGATGGGTAAGTTTGCCGATGAGGTAGGTCAGATGCTGGGCAAGCCGGATATTCATCAGCTCGGGTCTAGAAATCAGAAGTTTTACGTGTACTTTCTGGAGAAAGGGCCGCAGTGTGAGGATATTACGCAGAAGTCTTCGGCGCAAAAGGTTATTTTGCGCTTCAATGCTATAGGGCTATTGTCGGAGATTACTTACCAGAGTGATTTGCCGGAATAGGCTGTTTTACTAGTTGAAAATGAAACTACCACTTCGTACCATTCTTATAGACGACGAGCAACTCGCCCTCGACCGCCTCAGACGGATGATGGGCGGCTACAGTGATGTTGTTGACATCATAGCCGAAGCACACAACGGAGCCGAGGGACTTGATCTGATTGAGAATCATAAGCCTGACCTTATTTTCCTAGACATAGAAATGCCACTGCTCAACGGCTTCGAGATGCTGGCCAAAGTCAAGGTGATGCCAATGGTAGTTTTTGCGACTGCCTACGATCAATACGCGATCCGTGCATTTGAGGAGAATTCGGTGGATTATTTGCTAAAACCCATTGAAAATGAGCGATTACAGAAGACGGTCGATAAGATAAAGTCTCGGACGGAACCGAAGGAGACAAGAAATGCAGAGGCGGTTGAGAAAGAGGAAGCCGAAATTACTAAACCGCAGGAAACCAGGGAATTTTACAACCAAAACTTGTTGAGGCTTTTGGAAAAAATGCAACCCAAGCCGGAGATGCATTCGCTTTCCGTCAAATCGGGTGAACGCATTTTGCTGGTTCCGCTTACCGATGTGTCGCATTTTGAGGCCGAAGACAAGTACGTTTTCCTCAATACGCTCGATGGACAGCAGTATTTGGTCAACCATACGCTAACGAGTCTGGAAGAGAAACTACCCGCCCAGTTCCTGCGGGTGAGCCGCTCGGTGATTCTTAACACGCACCGAATTGCCGAAATTCAGCGTTACTTCAACGGTAAGTACCTGCTCATCATGCGCGACCGCAAGGCTACTTCGCTGCAGAGTGGCTCTACCTATGGCGATGCCATTCGGCAGTTGCTCAGTATCTAGCACCGCCCGTCCCCCCAAACGTTTGATTTTGAAGCCGTCCGAGTTATGGTTAACTTGCGCCCCGATTTGGCGAGACGGGAGCAGTTATTGGTTTGTGTGTTAAGCATTTGGGCAAAAAAGTGGCTTTCTCGCTCCACGGGCGAGACGCCCGTACCACATTATATTGTTAAAAAAAGTTAAACTCGGGTCTGTGAAATGAAGGAAGACATCGACTTGAGCAATCTGCCCAAACACATCGCCGTTATCATGGACGGCAATGGTCGTTGGGCGAAAAATCAGGGCGCAGCTCGCATATTCGGCCATAGAAGTGCCATTAAAGCGGTGCGGGAAGTGACCGAAGGCTGTGCGGAATTGGGCGTCGGCTACCTTACACTTTATGCTTTTTCGACCGAAAATTGGGGCCGCCCGAAGCTGGAAGTACAGGCACTGATGGAACTGCTCGTTCAGACGATTGGCGACGAACTACCTACCCTGCAAGAGAACAACGTGCGTCTAGATTCGATCGGTGACCTGAATAGTTTGCCCAGCCGCTGCCGCCGCCAGTTGGCCGAAGCCATTGACAAAACCCGCCAAAACGACGGTTTGAACTTGATTTTGGCCCTTGGGTACAGTGGTAAATGGGACATCGTGCAAGCCACCCAACAGCTCGCCCGCGAAATAAAATCAGGGGCATTACAACCAGAAGACATCTCCGAGGGTCTATTGAATGAACGACTGGCCACCCAAGGCCGTCCCGACGTAGATTTGATGCTACGAACGGGCGGCGACCATCGGATCAGCAACTTCCTCTTGTGGCAATTGGCCTACGCCGAATTGTACATTTATGATGAAGTTTATTGGCCCGATTTCCGCAAGCCGCATCTATATGAGGGTATCTTGTCGTACCAGAAGAGAGAGCGTCGGTTTGGAAAGACCAGCGAGCAGGTCAAGGGTTGACAGTGGACAGTGGACAGTGGCAAAACTGATAATCACATATTGATACTGTCGAAACAGTCTATAAAAAACAACATCAGCTAATGAAAAATAATATGAAGAAATTTACCAGCTTGCCCATTTCCTTGAAAATTTTAATGCTGATGTTGGCCTGTACCGTAGCCAGTCAGGCTCAGCGCATTGGTGTGGGTGGCGGCACTGCCAAGCCTGCTGCTGAAAACCTCGCCCCCGCGCTGGAATACGCCGACCCCAAAGAATACGAAATCATGGATGTAACGGTGTCGGGAACGCAGTTTCTTGACCCCAACAGCATGGTATCTATTTCGGGATTGCAGAAAGGCGACAAGGTTCGGATACCAGGCCCGGCAGTTTCCTCTTCCATTAAAAGGATGATGGATTTTGGTACGCTCGATGACGTCGAGATTCTTTATACCAAAATAGAAGAAGGCAAGATTTGGCTCAATATCCACATCAAGGAGCGCCCTCGCCTATACAAGGTGACATTTTCCGGTTTACGGAAGGGCGAGAAGGAGACCTTGAACGACAAGGTAAAGCTTATCAAAGGCCGCGTCATTACACCGACGGTCATCAAGAACACCCAGCTGCTCATTAAGAAGCACTTCATGGACAAAGGCTTTTACAATATCACTGTAAAAGCCCTGCAAATTCCCGACACTACGCGCGGCCAGGCCACGCTCAACTTTACCGTCGATAAGGGCAAGAAGGTCAAGATCGAGAAAATCGACTTTATCGGCAACGAAGCCGTTAGCGATGCCACCCTGAAAAAGAAACTCAAAAAAACCAAGGAGAAAAAACTCTGGCACCTTTTCACGCCCTCGAAGTACATCCCCAAACTCTACGACGAAGATAAGGATAAGCTCATTGCCTATTACCGCAAAAACGGCTATCGTGATGCGACCATCGCTTACGACAGCATCCAGGGAAAAGGTGGCGAGACGATCAACATCGTGATGAAGATCGACGAAGGGCCGAAGTATTACTACCGTAATGTCGAATTCACGGGTAACTACCTTCGCAAGACCGATTTTCTCAAAAAAATTCTGGGTATCAACAAAGGGGATGTTTATAACCCGGAAGAACTGGATAAGAAAATCAATGGTATTCCCGGCGCGGACGTCAGCTCGGCCTATATGGACGATGGCTATTTATATTTCAGCGCTACGCCCGTCGAGACTTCCGTAGTGGGAGATTCTATCGATATCGAGATTCGAATCCGTGAGGGCAAACAAGCTACCATCAACCGCATTATCCTGAACGGCAATACCAAGACGAGTGACCGCGTGGTGTTGCGCGAGTTGTTCACGTTGCCGGGGCAGAAGTTCAGCAAAACTGAACTTATCAATACCAATCGCCAGTTGGCGCAGATGGGTTATTTTGATCCTGAGAAGATTCAGATCAACCCCATCCCGAACCAGGCCGACGGTACGGTGGACATCGAATACACGGTGGAAGAAAAACCCTCCGACCAGATAGAACTTTCTGGTGGCTGGGGCGGATACATTGGTTTTGTAGGTACTTTGGGGCTGGTTTTCAATAATTTTTCTCTGCGCAATATTCCCAATCGTTCCGCCTGGCGCCCACTGCCCTCGGGCGACGGCCAGAAACTTTCGGTACGCTTCCAGGCCAACGGTAAGCAGTTTCAAACCTACTCGCTGTCGTTTAGTGAGCCGTGGTTGGGTGGCAAGAAGCCCATCAACTTCGGCGTGGCCCTGACCCGTACCGTGTATCGGCTTTCCAATTTCGGCGGGTTTGGTGGTGGTGGCTTCGGCGGTGGTGGCTTCGGCGGTGGTGGGTTTGGTGGTGGTGGCTTTGGTGGTGGTGGATTTGGCCCTCAGGTACCAGTCGGCCAGCAGACTTTTCTCGGCTCTTATTACAACAACGGCATTACGTTTTCGCTGGGTCGTCGCTTGAAGATACCCGATCGCTTCCTTGTGTTGACCCACTCGCTGTCTTTACAACAGTATCGCCTCGACAATCTCGATTTTTTTCGCATTGGTTATGACAATGGAAAGTCGTACAACGTGACTTTCAACACGACCCTTTCGCGTAACACGTTAAGTGATAACCAGTATCCGCGTTCCGGTTCCTCGCTCTCGCTGGCAGGTACTTTTACTCCGCCCTATTCGGCTTTCCGAAAGAATGATTTCACGGACGTCAAAGACAAATTCAAGCTGGTCGAGTATCACAAGTGGATGTTCGACGCCAGCTGGTACGCCACGATCACGGGTAAGCTCGTCGTGAGTGCCCGCGCCCACATGGGCTTCCTGGGCAGTTATACCGACCGAGTGGGACTGAGTCCGTTTGGCCGCTTCATCGTGGGTGGATCGGGTCTAGCCGGGCAAGGTTCCTTCGCACTGGCCGACCAAGACATCATCGGTTTGCGCGGTTACGGCGATCGTAAAGTAGGCCCGCTTAGTGAAAATGGACAGCTGTTGGGCGGTGGTGGTGTAGTTTACAATAAGTTTGTGACGGAAATACGCTACCCGGTTTCGCTCAATCCACAGGCAACCATATTTCTGTTGGGCTTCGCTGAGGGTGGAAACAACTGGGGTAGCTATAACGACTTTAACCCTTTCGACATCAAGCGCTCGGTTGGAGGCGGGGCTCGGATCTTCATGCCTGCCTTCGGTCTGCTGGGTATCGACTGGGGCTACGGTTTCGACAAAATCCAGGGATCGAACACGCGCAGCGGCGGACAATTCCACTTCACCATCGGACAGCAAATCCGGTAATAAAAAAATTGACGTTTCGTTATATGGTGCAAAAAAACAGACCCTTCGCATGAAGAAGATCGTATTTTTATTACTTTTGTCGTCCGTTTCGTCGCTGGGGGTTCAGGCTCAGAAGTTTGGCTATGTCGATATGGAATATATCACCAGCAAAATGCCCGAATACACGAAGGCCCAAAGCGAAATGGATCAGTTTTCGGAACGCTGGGCCAAGGAAATTCAGGAAAAAGGCGCGGAGGTTGACCGTTTGCAGCGTGCTTACATGGCCGAAGAGGTACTTTTAACGGACGAGCTTAAACGCAAGCGGCAAAATGAAATCAGAGAGAAAGAACTGGAAGCCCGCGAGTACAATAATAAGGTCTTCGGCGTGGACGGCATGATGTTCCAAAAGAAGAAAGAACTGATCAAACCCGTGATGGAACGCGTACAACGCTCACTTGAAAAGGTTTGCTCTCAACGTCGGCTCGATTTTCTTTTTGATAAGTCCAGTAATTTCGTGATGGTCTATACCAATCCCAAGCACGATTACACGGACTACGTCATGGAGGATCTTGGCATCGACACCAAGCCCGTAGCCGCGTCAGGTACTTCTCCGGCCTCCGATAATAACAACCAAACCAGTACAACCAAAAAACCTAAATAAACACAGACCAATGAAAAAGCAATTGATTACTCTGGTGGCTCTTTTTGCCGTAGCCTGCTCCCCTCTCTTCGCGCAGACTACCGCTTCTGCGCCACGCACCAAAATAGGCTACACTAATGTTGACTTCATTCTGGGTCAGCTTCCCGAAGCCAAAAAAATAGAAAACGAGCTTTCTATTACCAAGGCGCAACTCGACAAAGCGCTGCAAGATAAGTACAAAGAGTTCCAGGAAAAACTGGACAATTATAACAAGAACGCTTCCGGCATGGCCGACGTGATTCGCGCCGATAAGGAGAAGGAACTGCAGGGACTACAAACTTCGATTCAGGAATTACAGCGTAATTCTGAGACTTCGTTGCAGACTAAGTACCAGCAATTGATCGAGCCTGTTCTACTTAAAATCAACAACGCCATCAAGGCGGTGGGCGAGGCTAACAACTACCTGTATATCCTTAATTCGGATGCGGGTCAGAACACAACGCCTATTCTACTTTTTGTCGGCTCGGAAGATAACAATGTTTCGGACCTTGTCTTTAAGGAACTGGGAGTCGATCCCTCCAAAGTAGCTCCTGAGACGCCCAATGCGCCATCGACTGCACCAAAAGCTGGTACGACGCCACCAAAGAAATAAAGGAAATGTAATTTCAAAAAAAGCGAAGCATCGGAAGCTTCGCTTTTTTTATGAGAAAAATCGGGGAAAGAGCATCGGGACTCGTTCACGGTAGAGGTGGTAGTTCTCACCAAATTGACGGAGCAGTTTTTTTTCTTCAAAGTGAATGCCCACCCGGATGTACGCCGTCAGGCTGATGGCCGTGACAAGACTGGCCAGGGTAGCGTCGAAAATCCATATCCCCCACAGAAGCATCAATGTTCCTGTGTACAACGGATGCCGCACCTGACCCGAAAGACCGCTTGTGTTCAGGAACTCGCCGCGCTCGTTAGGCTTCCGAAAGGCATTCGTACCGCTGAACTCGGACAGATCGTATTGTCGTAATGCCAGTAAGATTATACACAATCCGGCAACAGCCAATCCAGCACCCAAAATAAGTAGCGTAAGGTTGCGCGGCCAGAGATGCAATGCCTCGATTTGGAGTTGGAAATACAAAGGAAGCAAGAAAGTCAGCAGCGAAATGGCATTGTAGAACAGACGATAGTAGGGCATATGCTTTTGCTTCCACCCGGCTATCAGAATCTTGAAAGCCGAACTAGCCATGAGCGAATGTACCGTTCCAAAAAGCAGCCAGGCGAATGTGAGATAGAGGTAGTCCATACTTTCGGAGATATATAAAACAATTACAAAAAGAGACAGTGCCAGGGTGGTTTGTCGGCTAACGATGGTAAAAAGCCTTTACGAAAATACCCAAACGGACACGGGATTCGTTACTTTTGCGTTTGAAATAATGAATTTCTTACAAAGATTCGCGGGCAAGGCACTCGTTCATCTGTGCGCCACATATTAAATAAAACTTGTTGATGAAGACACAATTCATTGAAAAACAGAATATTGTTACGGTTCCTTTCTTATCTCCCCTTTGCTATTTTTCCCCTGTCTTACTACTTTCTCTTCTTGGAATAATTACAAATCCACTACTCGCTCAAGACACCACTTCCGAGAACCCCTTCCAAATTATTCTGCCCACCGACCCCAGTTGGAATATTTTAGAGGAAGGAAAAGAAATTTCCTTCAAGTTGAAAGCACAGGGCGGAAAGTCTGATACAGTATTTTTCTCTATCGCGGAAGGAAGGCAAAAAGATATGATTTTCGATTCGCTGGGTAGATTCGTGTGGACGCCCTCCTACGACATGGCCGACCGCATCAATACACTGCGGTCATTGCCTGTGGTGTTCGAGGCCACCAACACCGCCGGGGAGAGTGTTACCAAACAATTGGCGTTTAAGATTGTACATGTCAACCGTCCGCCGGAAGTGGACGAGTTGCGGCCTTTTTACGTACAGTATAAAACTCAAAATACCTATCAAATAGATATGAATGCGGTTCGTGACCCCGACAGCGACCCAACGGTGGTTGTCCCCGTGGCGGAGCAAATGCCCGAGGGAATGCGCATTACGGCGAGCGGGGAAGTTACCTGGAATCCTTCAACGACGCAGTTTAATCTCCTGCTCCAAGGTGCACGCTACATCGAGTTCTACGTCGAAGATCAACCTGCCAAAGCTCGTACAAAGGGCCGAATTAAACTAGAAGCCACGCAGATGGATCTGCCGCCTGAGATCACGGTGGTACCTAATGTCAGTCGCGTTAAATACAAAGAGAATACAACGATCAATATCAAGTTCTTCCTCGCTGACCCCAATGGTGACGATGACCTCTCGACGTTCTCTTTCATCTCCGACAACCGGGATATTCCCCAAAGTACCATCATCAAGAATGCCCCAACGCAGTACGAGTTCATTTGGACGCCAGGTTACGATTTTGTAAAAGACCCGTACGATTCTCTTGCTTTCGACATGACGTTTTATGTACTGGACAAGGCGCAAAATCGCTCCGAGCGTAAAATCCACTTTAACATTGAGAACACGGTCAACGAAGCGGAGCGCGACGCCTATAACTATGCCCTCTACCGCAGCGGCTTGGTCAACGCCTGGGGTTTGCTGGAACAAATGAAAGAGAAAGAAGAGGAACTGAAAAAAGGCTATCGCCGTGCCAAGAAGGGCAAGAAAAACCGCTCGGTAATAAATGCTTCGCTTGGTGCCACCACGGGCTTGGCTCCCGTTATTGCGGGGCCTAAGAATCCCAGTCTCAGAACGGGTATCACCACGGTGGGAGGCACATCAGTGATGACTATCGGTACCCTGGAAGCTACCGAAGTGATTGGCCGCTCTACGAAGGATCTGTTGGATCGTTTCAACTACGTGATGGAAAAGAAGAGCGAACTCCAGAACAAGGGGGATATTTTTGCCCGCGAATACTCGCTCAAATCAGCCCGACGCACCAATGATTTTGTACGTAAGCTGGACGAGTTCCGCGCCCTGATGAACTTGAAAGGCCTGGTAGCCATGGAGTTGGACGCCAACTGGGAGAATAAGAAGGAGGCTACGGATAAAGCCTTAAAACGGGCTTTCAAGGACTTTTCGCCGCTGGATACTACGCAGTAGATTGGAGCGACAAAGCTTCAAAGCCACAAAGCGACAGAGTTAGACCGTGATACGATTGAATAGAAAAGTCATAGGGTTTCGTTTATTCTTTGGCTTTTAGTTTTTGGATGAAGCTGGACATCATTCTTTCGACCTCCCGGCTTTGCTCGTGCAGTAGGTCGAACTCGTCTTTTTGTAAGTAGTTCAAGTTTACGGCAATTTCAAGTTGGGTCTGTAATTCGAAGAGAGAACCAAAGGCTATTTGCAGAAAACGAAGATAGTCTCCGCTGCTCCGCCGCCCGAAGCCTTCGGCTATGTTACTAGGTACAGAAATAGCAGAACGTCGAATCTGAGATGTTAAGGAAAACCGTTCCGAATCTGGAAACGTGGAGGTTGACCTATAAATCGTTGTGACAAGCAACATTGATTTTTGCCAGATCAACAAATCACGAAATGTTCTGACCTCTCCCATAATTCTAATTTAGATTACTCCTGTGGCTCTGAATTCTCATCGCTTCGCGGTTTTACAGTTTCACCTATTGGCTCAATAACGTCATCGCTTAACAACTTTATCGCTTCATTATCTAACGGTTTTACTTTGTCCAGTTCTGTTTCCCGATCTTCTAACTCTGTGGCTTTGTCGCTTTGTGGCTCTGTCTCTCCAACCTCCTCTTCTACCTCGTATTCATGAGTGTGTCGAAAGAAAGAACTTTGGAAAATTAAAATGGTACAAACGCCAACAAAGATGCAGGAATCGGCAAAGTTGAAGATCGGCGTAGAGTAATATTGACCGCCCCAGACGGGTACCCATTCGGGAACGAAACCTTCCCAGAAATCTACAAAAACCATGTCGATGACTTGCCCGTGAAACCAGGGCGTCGGCGAACCGTAGGGCGCATTACCCAGCAGTACACCGTAAAAAGTACTGTCGATGACGTTGCCTACGGCTCCCGCCAGGATCATCGCCAGCGCCCACAGCAGACCGGAGGCCGCGCCGCGCCGCGCTAAGTTGACGAGGTACCAGGCAATCGCTCCCATCGCCGCTAAGCGGAAAAGCGTCAAGAATAGTTTGCCGTACTCGTGGCCAAGCTCCATCCCGAAAGCCATGCCCGGATTCAGGACGTAGTGTAACTTGAACCAATCCCCAATCAGCGCGATTTGACCCGAAAATCCCGGTTCCATGTACTTATGCACCAACATCTTGGAAGCCTGATCGATCGTGATAAGCAACACGCTGAAAATAATGTATTTGGTCGGGTTTTTGGGCTGAATCATTTTTTGGAAGATTGGCGGGAGCCACAGAGAGTACGTAGAATTTCGTGGGTTGCGCCCTAGCGGATAATGGTAAGGAAAAAGCAAAAATAGGGCTTTTTTTGGGGCCTACACAGCCCCAAGTTTCCGTCGTTTCATTTCACGCTTTACCAGCAGGAATTCCCGGCTGCTTTGTCCGGCGATAGACTTGTTTTCTTCAGCCCGGCGAAAGAGGTACGGCATCACCGAGTCGATGGGGCCATAAGGTACATACTTGGCCACATTGTAGCCCAGCTTCGCCAGGTTGTACGACAGATTGTCGCTCATGCCGAGCAACTGCGCGAACCACACGCGGGGATCGCCGGACTTTAAGCCAGTAGCTTGCATTTTGTTGGCGCAGTGCAAGCAACTGGCTTCGTTGTGAGTTCCGAGGCAAAACTCAATGAAGTCGATATGTTCCAGCGAAAAATCGATGGCCGCATCGTAATCGCGGTCGGTGTCAGCTTTGGTAGCTTGAATAGGATTACGGTAGTTATTTTCCCGGGCCCGGATCCGTTCTTTTTCCATGTAAGCACCGCGCACCAGTTTGCCACCCAGGATGTAGTTGTTTTTCCGGGCCTCCAGATACGCACTTTTATAAGCTTCCAGTACTTCATGCTGATAAAGTTGGTAGGTATTGAACACGATAGCCTGTCGGCTATTGTACCGTGCCATCATACTGTAAGCCAAATCGTCGATTACTTCTTGAATCCAACTCTCTTCAGCGTCGAAAAATATCCGTACTGTGCGCAAGTGCGCCTGACTGCACAGTTGCTCCACCCGAGCGACTACACGTTCGTAGGCTTTCTGATCCTCTGGGGATAAATCGCCTTCTGCTTGTACTTTTTCAAGAAGGTCATTAGGGGCGATACCCGACACTTTGAACACCGTAAACGGAATATCTTGCGAGGTAGCCGCGCGGTCGATGGTACGGAGGAGTTCGGCAGTCGTTTCGTCAAAAACGACCTCCTCATCTTCGCCCTCGATGGAGTAATCAAGGATGGTACCGATGCCCGACTCACTTAGCTGTCGGATCGTGCTTTCGCATTCCCGGATCGTTTCACCGCCACAAAACTGCTCGTAAATGGTATTACGGATGAGCTTTTTTATTGGTAAATGCAGTCTTAAAGCAAGTTTTATGAAAAAAGTACCTAAATTTACAAGTCCGGGCCGATTCATCATCGCGAAAAGCCAATAGGTCTTGCGCAGTTGGTAGTCGGATTTGGCGGCAAAGGCAACCGAAGTGTCTTCAAATGCCGTAGGTGAAATGGCAGGCAGCGTTGTGAGTGACATCTAGTTTATTCTGTTGGATTGAAATCGTGTTCCTCGCTATAATAAACGGAAAGAACTGGGTTCTGTTTTAAAGAGTAAAAACTCAATATAAAGCAGGTAGTCAGTATAATTTTTTTTAGAATCACACCAATAATTGACGCCCTAGCAGTTGTTGGGGCAACAAAGGTACGAAAAGCGGAGCAATACCCTCCTTTTATACAATTTCAATCAATACATTTTTTTATTTTTCACAAGGTTAAGTAGTTGAATATGAATGCTTCGTTAGACATCCTGCCGCTGAGTAGCTGGATCAATACCGACGGTAAACCTCTGGTGATTGCCGGGCCGTGCAGTGCCGAAACCGAGGAACAAATGGTGGAGTCCGCCCAGCAGATCAAGGACGAAGGTTATGCACACGTCATCCGTGCGGGCGTTTGGAAGCCGCGCACCCGCCCTGGCTCTTTCGAGGGCATGGGCGAAGCCGCACTCCCCTGGTTGCAGACGGTAAAAAAAGAAACCGGGATGCCCGTGGCCATCGAAGTGGCTAATCCCAACCACATCGAACTAGCGCTGAAATACGGCGTGGATATTCTTTGGGTGGGAGCCCGTACCACGGTGAATCCTTTTAACGTGCAGGAACTGGCCGACGCCCTTAAAGGCGTGGATGTCCCGTTGCTGGTGAAGAATCCCGTGAATCCCGACTTGCAACTTTGGATCGGGGCATTGGAACGTTTTAACCGGGCAGGCGTCAGGAAGTTGGGGGCCATCCATCGGGGCTTCTCCAACGCCCAGGAAAATAAGTTTCGTAACTCGCCGATGTGGCCAATTGCGATCGAACTCAAGACACTCTTTCCACAGTTGCCCATCATCGGCGACCCCAGCCACATGGCGGGTAAGCGCGCCCTGCTGTTCGAACTGACGCAGCGCGCGATGGATTTGAACTACGACGGCCTCATTATCGAGTCGCACCGCGACCCCGAGAAGGCCTGGTCCGACGCCGCTCAGCAACTCACACCCGTGGCGTTAGGGGAAATGCTCCACGAACTGCACGTACGTAAGAAATCATACGGCGACGACTACCAAACGCAGCTGGAAATCATACGTGAAAAACTAGACCACCTCGACCGCGAACTACTTGAAACGCTGGCTGCTCGCATGTCGCTGGTAGAAAAAATCGCCGAGTACAAGCGCGACAACAACGTGTCAGCCTATCAGGTGGACCGCTTCCGCGAAATTCTGAACACCCGCGCCGAATGGGGAAACAGCCTGAACCTGTTCCCGAACCTGGTGGATGAACTTTTCAAACTTGTCCATATGGAGTCGATCCGCAAGCAGACGGAAGTGATGAACCAGGTGAGTGCGTAAGTGCTTTATGCTTTATAACTAGAAAAAGAGGCTGCCCGTAGGTAGCCTCTTTTTCGTTTCTTAACCTCGCTTATCCAATTTGGGCCAACAAAGTCAATCCGTTAGCTTTGTGAGAAATAACTCCATAAACTAGCTATCTTATAATTCACATTGGCACGGGACATCCCGTCATATCTAAAATAACAATGCAGAAATACCTACAAGATAACAAAGACCGATTCCTCGATGAACTTCTCGACCTGCTCCGCATCCCTTCAGTGAGCGCGGATTCCAAGTTCAAAGACGACACGCGCCGTGCCGCTGATTTCGTGCGCCAAAGTATCGAAGCCGCCGGGGCCGATTGGGTCAAAATTTTTGAAACGCCCGGCCACCCGATTGTCTATGGCGAAAAAATCGTCAATCCCGCCGCGCCGACCGTGCTGATTTACGGCCACTACGATGTGCAGCCCGCCGATCCCTACGAACTTTGGGACTCGCCCCCCTTCGAACCCGTCATCAAGAACGAACGGATTTACGCCCGCGGGGCCTGCGACGATAAGGGGCAATTCTACATGCATGTCAAGGCGCTGGAAATGATGATCGCTACCAAGTCGCTGCCCTGCAATGTCAAGATTATGATCGAGGGCGAGGAAGAAGTCGGCTCCGACCACCTTGGTGAATTCGTCAAATCTCACCGCGATATGCTGGCCTGCGACACTATCTTGATTTCCGACACCAGTATCATCGCCAATGATGTACCGTCCATTGAGGTTGGCCTTCGCGGTTTGACGTATCTGGAAGTAGAGGTAGTTGGCGCTAATCGTGATCTGCATTCGGGCGTGTACGGTGGCGCGGTGGCTAATCCCATTAACGTGCTATGCGAAATGATCGCTTCGCTGCACGACGAGAATGGGCACATCACCATTCCCGGCTTTTACGATAAGGTTGAAGAACTCACCGCCGATGCACGCGCGGCGATGAATGAAGCGCCTTTCGATTTGGCAGAATACAAGCAGGATTTATTGATTGAAGACGTACGTGGTGAGGCGAACTACACGACCATCGAGCGCACCTCGATCCGTCCCACGCTGGATGTCAATGGCATCTGGGGCGGCTATGTAGGCGAAGGGGCCAAGACGGTTCTTCCTTCCAAAGCACACGCTAAAATCTCGATGCGCCTGGTACCTAACCAAACCGATAAGGAAATCGAGGAAAAATTCACGAAGCATTTTCTGTCTATCGCTCCACCCTCGGTCAAGGTGAGCGTGAAGCCCCACCACGGCGGACTACCCTACGTGAATCCCACCGACTCAATAGAATACGAAGCAGCCTCGATGGCCATGGAAGAGTCTTTTGGCAAGAAACCTATCCCCACGCGCGGTGGTGGTAGTATTCCTATTGTAGCCCTTTTCGAGCAGGAATTGGGCCGCAAGAGCATTCTGATGGGCTTTGGCCTGGACATCGACGCCCTGCATTCGCCCAATGAGAGCTACGGGCTGTTCAACTACTACAAGGGTATTGAAACGATTCCGTTGTTCTTTAAGCATTATGCAGCGTTAAAGAAGGAATGATATCCATGCTGTGTTTTCGCAGAAACACCCAGATGGAATGTGGCCCGCTCGTGCATCACTGCATCAGCATCACCGCCGCCATCGTTTCCAGGCCATCGAACAAATTCCCCAGCCGGATATTCTCGTTTTCGGCGTGTTGATTATTATCGTGATTGGCAATGGGGACGGTCATTGTTTTGGCATTCAGAAATTTCTCAAATA
>NZ_JBGSXF010000454.1:0-4529 GCF_041751555.1 Persicitalea sp.
GCTTGACGTCGTCCTCTCCATTCATGGCCATGTTGTAAATCCTGAGTCCACCTAACAATCCCATGATTCCACACACTGCGAAAACAAAATTGGAGAACACGTCTAGATTGTTGGAGATGGGATTCGTTATGTACCGATCTACGATTGAGCCATCCATTGCCCCTTCTCCGCCACCCAAATAACGTTGCACTTGGCATAGCAATCCGAAAAACCTGGTATCTGCGTTCATGGGTACGATGGTTGATTTATTCGCTCTGAGGTTCTTCTAGGCAAAGAATACAGCTTGTAATACGGCGGCGATTGATAGGAGAAACAAGACAGCCCCAACCCAGCCAATTGCACTTTTTTGAACATCCTGATCGCCGTTTTGCCATTTCGAATAGATTCTAAATCCTCCGAATAAACCCACCAAGGCTGCGATGATATAAATCAGCGTAGTGACGGGTTCGAAGTACGCCTGGAGGTCACTTGATGCCTGCTGAATGGCTTGTGCACCAGCTGCGATACCCGGATTATCGGCATAGACTAAGCTGATAGAAGAGAGGACTGCTGTTAAAACAAGCGAGAGTTTTTTTAGCTGCTTAGTCATGGAATTATTGGTTTTGGGGGTAATAGAATGGGTTTTCTAGGTGGCACGATTGTGATCTATCATTGGGAAAGCATTGAAAATAACTTTTTCCCGGGTGTTCAGTAGCATCGAGACGATTTCCTCGACGCTCTTTCCTGTTTGATGAAATAAATGATTGACTCTGTCATTGGCGGCCAGACATTCTTCCACCAATTCAGGATATCGCTCAGCATCGTTTAGTGTGGTTGCACGGATATTGGTAAGTAGGACAAGCTCCTCTGCAGTCAAATCACCAACGATGTCATTGCTCAGCGTCAGTTCGTGATCCGAATATTCCGTCCCGTAATCGATGGGTCTTCCTAAGACGGGCCATTCATCCTCCTCATCGCTATCGTCATCTTCTATTGATGTGCTGGCTGATGGAGTTTCTATTTCCTCCTCCACCTCGTCCTCCCGTAGGGCATCAAGTGAGCTAGCTGCGTATGCTTTGTTGGATTGGCTACCGTAAAAAGTAGCCTCATAGTCGTAAGATGACTCATCCCCATTGCCGGAATTCGGAGAATGAATCAGACTCTCTATTGCGGCTTTGTCTGCTTCCCCAATATTTCGATCACCATTTCTAAGAGATTCGTAACCAGCTATCACCGGACGGTTTTGCATATCCTCCTTTCGTCCGTTAAGCAAGCCGACAGAGGACAAGTAGATGAAGGCGTAAACGATAAAGGCGACAAACGAGAAAAGAATGTAGGCGCCGTTACTTATTATCTGCAATAGCATCATGACAGAGACTTTAATCACTTGAATTTTAATGGTATAAGCACTTTTGTGGCATTTTCCGGCAACCTTTTCGTTGGATCTACGGTATAGGTTTTGCCTAGAAGGAGTCGGTCTTTCGCCGGAGCCAATTCCAGAAAATCTCCCTGATCCTTCTTTACGATTTTAGCTGATTTGATGAGCGGTTCCAATAAGGGTAGATTTGGATAGCGCTCCAACACCATTTTGGCCTGCTGGTATTCTGCTCTCATTGTTTCTCTGGTGTGGTGCATCATAAGGCCGATGCCGAAGAATATCACCGCAGTCCAAGCCCAAGCGTACTTGCCGAACCCGTAAGCGAAAGAAGCCCTGGGGTTATCCGTCGTAAATGGTTTCAGGGAATTGATTTGGGTCATTATTTCCTTTATCAAGGCCTGTTGATTTTGCGCATCGCGCTGATCCTTTTCTCTTACTTCGTTGAGCAGCGCTGCCGTCAACGAATCCATGGCCAGCCCGTACTTTTCCTGAAAATGTCCGCAAATGCGGCGCAGTACCTCGTCGGAAATTTCTTGCGTCGCTTCCATTGACTAAATGTTGATAGCCTTCACCAGTTTTTCCATCTTGGTCTTGGCGAACCATCCGGCAGACAGAATTCCACTGCTCCCCTCCCCTCTTTCAATGTTGCTGATAATTTTGCTGGCTAAATCAGTATTAGGTTCGATGTCTCCGAAGCTCTCGACCGCCATCCGGCACTTTTTTGCCACGGATAAACACTCTTCGCGTTGCTGGGGGAAATTCTGAAAGGTGTTGGCGTTGATCCAGACCACAACCGGAAAGACATTACCGACCGCCTTGTAAATTTTCATCAGATAATCGACACAGGAGGTGTAGGCGGTCCCGCCCGCAACAACTACATGAAACATGAATTCCACCCCCAGAAATTGCTCGAATTGTTTGAACTCCTCCTGATCCAAGTCAATTGTCAGCAAAGCAGGTACCTGCTCCGATTCCGGCGCACCAAAATCCAGATAAAACACCGCATTAGTCAGGAGCGCGAGTTGTTGGATGCTGTCGAAAAGTCGGTCGCGGGCTATCTTGCGATAGCTGTCCAACAGGTCGATTTCTCCCAGGCGCTGCTCCTTTTTTGCCAAGAATTGCAGTTGGGTGGTGCTTGTTTTGGTGGAACTATCGACATCAATAAAGGTGCGGCTATCGTCCTCCTCGTGCTTGACAGCAATCAGATAAGTCAGGAATGACTTTCCTGCTCCACCTTTGGCCTGGATGATAAAGTTAAATTTCTTGGGTACTCCTGACTGTTCCATGTTGTATCAAGAATTGCTTTTATCTGCCCATTTGATGAGCGACAGAGGTTTACTGTGAGTCTCTGAAAACACGTCGATGGGCTTGAATCCATCCATTTCTTTCATGATCGATTGGTAGCCTTCTCGGCAATTGTCGTTTAGCTCTTCCTTGATGCTTTCTGAACCGAATCTTTGTACCGTCGTTGACCTCATATCTCTCATTCTATCGAACTCACCGCACTTTCTTCTTAATGTCCGCATAGTCTGAATGCCAACCTGAATTCCCAAATCAGCCGAAATCACTTTGGACGCCCCGAGTAAAGACAGTTCCTTCACCTCGCGAACGAACAGCTTATGCAGTAACTCGAACTTCCCTTTTACCATGTCGTTCTCGAGCAGAAAAATCAGTCTCTGTCTGTCTTCACCATCTGCCATTGCAATTCCTTGTTGTGACATCCGCGATCATTCATGGGCCAAATATAAGGGTAGAAATTCAAAATAAAAAATATTAATTCAATATTTTAACAAATTTTTTGTGTGTAACACATAGTCAGCACGTAGCTAACACGTGGGCCACATGGGATAAGCAGTTGAATAGTCCGGCAGAAGCACTTTCTTAACAGTAACCTCTCCAACAGGATAATCTGATGAGTCAAGAGACCATTTTTCAAATCGCCTAAGCTGTTGAAAATTAGAGTTTGTCTTAAATATTAATATTATTATATGTTAATTTTGAATTCACATTTAGCAAGCTATGTTTTCACCCGGCCAAAATTCACCGCAAGTGTATTTTATCAGGATGAAAACCGCTTGCCCTGCGGGAGCCAATTCGCCAGACGGCTCATTGGGGTTTTTTAGAAGGAAAGCAACAGTAAAATATGGGAAGTCATAAAAAGCCAGGAAGGCCACCACTGCATGAAAATGAAAAGCGGCGTAAGATCACCCTCATGTTATCTCAGTCGGAGATTGACATTCTGAATAAGGAGTACGAAGGGCATACGGTCGGGTTCACAATCTTTTGTCGTGAGAAACTCCTAAACCGAGAAGCGGCCACGCTGAGCAAGCCAATGGGAGAAGATATCAAGCAGCAGTTGACAGACCTACTCAAACTGTCAAGCAGTTTGGAACTGCTCGCCAAAAAGACCTCGGCACAAAAGTCTATCTCGGAAGATTTTGCGCGAATGAGTGAAAATGTGAAGGAGGTGGTTCAGCGTACCGTGTATTCGGTTAATGAAATCGTTTACGGTCAAAGCCTGGTTTGGGGATTGAATTCGATTGTATGGGACTTAGAGAGAACACTAAGCGGAGAGATAGACAACCTTTCAAGCAGAGAGCAATTGCAGAGTGCCTTGGCTAAGGTGGATGCTATGAAAAACGCTATGGAGCCTTTCCTGGAACTTTACAGGTTAAAAAAGCTGCATCATGATCGGTAAAATTGGAAAGTCGGGGCAAAACTTTCTTGGAGTCCTTTACTACTGTAAATACGAACGCACCGCCATCAAGGAATCGAATGCCCTAAATGTGCGCGGAGAGCTGATATACCATCAGCATATTGACGCCTTATTATTCGGCGACAAAGTACCGCTTAGCATTATTGCTGATGAACTCAGTAGGACAGCCTCATTGAGTTCACGTACCAAAAAGCCCGTAAGTCACGTGAGTTTATCCTTTCCACTAGGAGAGAGTCCCAGCAGGGAGACTCTGCGGAGCATTGTCATTAATTTTGCCAAAAGCTTTGGTTTTGAAAGTAACGGGCTAGTCGCTTTTAAGCATTCGGACAAGGAACACGAGCATATCCACATCATTGCCAACAAAATCGATTCACGAGGCAAGAATACGGCCCGATCCAGCTACGACTATCTGGAAATTGGCCGTTTCTGTCGAAAGATGGAAGTTAAGTATGACCT
>NZ_JBGSXF010000455.1:0-1553 GCF_041751555.1 Persicitalea sp.
GCTGCACTCCATCGACGATATAGAGAGGATTGGAGTTGTTGATGGAACCCACCCCCCGGATACGAACCACGATACCACCCCCTGGCTGTCCGCCGTTGGACGACACCATCACGCCGGGCATTTTTCCCTGAAGGGCGGTATCGAAGCTTGGCGATTGCACGTTAGAAATTTCGGCACCCTTCAGCGTTGAAATCGACCCGGTGACGTTGCTCTTCTTCTGCTGCCCGTAGCCCACCACCACCACCTCCTCCAATGATTTCAGATCGGGCGTCAGCACCAGGTCGAGGCTTGTCCGGTTACCCACCGCCACTTCCTGTGGCTCGTAGCCCACAAAAGAAAACACCAGAGTCGATTGACCGCCATCGGGAATACTCAGGCTGTACTTGCCTTCCTGATCGGTTGTCGTGCCACGTGGGGTACTTTTCAGTAAAATATTTACTCCTGGCAAGCCCTCCCCGTTTTCATCAGTCACCTGGCCCGTGACGGTTCGGTCCACGATTGGAATCGCTACGGCGGTCTCCGCTCGCCCGGCTTTTTCGCTTTCCGGAATGACTGGTTTACGCTTCAAAATAATGCGTTTTCCAACCAGCTCATAGCTAATATTTTGCGGAACAAGTAGTTTGTCAAGTACCACCGACAGCCTCTCGTTCGAGGCATTCAGCGTGACTTTTCTGGAAGACCGAATCAGATTGGGGCTGTACGAAAACTTTACTTCGGAGTTTTCCTCGATGTAGGATAGTACCGTGTTGATCTTCAGATCCACGGCCCGCACCGAAATACGCTGATCGAGAATCTCCTGAGCGGAGACGTCGAGGGCCAGCGAAATGTTCGCAAAAACCGCCGCCAGACACAGATGTAGAAGAGACCACTGCATGATTTTAAGCGTGAGTCGCTGGGTAGATTGTTTAAATTTCATAATTTTGAAAATTTTGTTAGGTATCCATTTGGCAAAACAGGCCCCGACATCCGTAAGGATGCGATTCTGTCAAGAAGGGGTTTTATGAAGCTGGTGATGGTGGTGCATCGCCAGCTTCTTTTTGTTTGTAGAATCGGGGCTTCCCGTGATTTTTAGGTTTATTTCATTGGCACATAGGGTTAAGGGTTGAGCTAGTTAGAGGTAGGGTTCGCAGCCTTTGCCATCGACAATAATCTGGGCGTCCAGAATGCGGTAAGTGGCTTCGATACTGCGGCAAATAATGTCGAGTTTTTCGTAGGGCGGTACATCCGTTAGGTCAGCCGTGAACTGGCATTTGGCCAATAGCTCCTCGTCAAACACGATGCTAAGTCCGTAGGCACGTTCCAGCGTCCTGAATACCCGCGGCGCGGGGGTAGCCTCGAATACGAAAGAATATTTGGGCTGGTTGGGGGCCGTTTCGCTTAGCAAAACGGGTTCTTTGACCAGCGTCTTGACCAGCCGGATTTCCTTGCGAGCCAGGACGGCCTGCTGGTTGGGCAGCAGCAGGATGCCCTCGCGTTCGCGGGTGCTTATCATATTCTGCTTACCCAACTGATCGGCCACGGCCACCGATACCCGCCCGGTACGTACTTCCACC
>NZ_JBGSXF010000456.1:0-9099 GCF_041751555.1 Persicitalea sp.
CTATAAGAACCAATACATCAAGCCTGAGGTGGTCATTATGGCCGAAACCAAACAAGCGCAAGAGGCTCGTTACATTCACGGTACTTACGGCAAAGGTTTTTTCACCTTCTATGGGGGTCACGATCCTGAGGATTACCAGCACCGCATTGGTGAGGAACCTACTGATCTGAACCTTCATCCCAATTCGGCCGGTTATCGATTGATCCTAAACAACATACTTTTTCCCGCCGCGAAGAAGAAGAAGTTGAAAACCTAGTTTTTGATTAAGTATGACCATTGAAAAAGTTTATATTTCAATGGTCAACTGTCATACTTTTCAATCATTCGACAATTTCCCAGCTACATTCGATACCACTCACCCGCTTGACTCCTCTTTTCTACCCTGTTCTCGATTGAGTCGGGTAGCCTTGGAAAAAAGTCCACACCTGTCAGGCTTTCTACTTTGTCAATCGGCACGACAAAACTGGCGAGTGAAGCTTTCGATGGTTTATTGTCCATCAGGAATGCGATTCCCTTGACGTAAGGTGGATTAACGTAAAGTACGACTTTATAAAACTGCCTGGGTACCGCTACACGGTTCGAGCGGCCAATAGTGGGTAAACCTGGTTCAAGAACCGGTCCCGTGACTACATATATTTTTTGGTATTTGTATGCCCAGGCCCGCACTAGCTTTTCTAGTTCTAGCCAAATGCCCCGGTTAAATTGTGGCTCCTGCGGGCAGATGTTGCTCATGTAAAATGTCTCCTTCATCACCTGATACGAATTTTTGAAGTCAGCGGCAGGAGCCAAGTGGCCGCGGTCGTAGCCACTGCGGGTATAGTCATTACTTACCGCCGTGCCGGTCCTGACCGCCGGATCAGGGATGAATTGGTTCTCACGCTCTTCTTTGCCGTTGATCTGATCTTGTTGTAAAACGTAAGCTACCCAAGCAGGCAGCTCATACTTCTCTACATATTTCAAAGTATAGCCGACGCGCCTCACCAACTGGTCATTGGAACCGATGGCAGGAAGAAAAAAATCGCTGTCATTGACGATGCGCATTAGCTCTGCGTCGGAAATTTCCTCTTCCTGCCGATTGAGCTTTTCTTTTAAACTAGAGGTAGTTTTTTGGCTATCTTTTGAACCCTCCGGGTTTCGGGATGGTTGGGTGTCCGAGGCCAACGTATCGTAGCTGCCCGGCTCGGGCACTTTGTAAGGGTTATCCCGCGATGAGTTATCTTCGGAGAAAATAGATTTTACGTTTTCCCAAAATGCCACTACGGGCTGACTCTTACCGCGGTAGTGCAGAAACAGCCCGATTGTAAAAAACACGATTAGTAGTAACAGAGTATTGTTGGGCATTCTGAAGCCCCCCCGATAGTTGTTCATTTAGCTGTTTTTATTGCAAAGGTACAAAAGCATCAGAGCGACGAAACCTAAAGATTATCGATGCCCAAAAACTTAGATATGTACCTAAGAATTTGTGTTCCCCATAAATAAGCACCTTATGCGTATTGTAATCGTTGGTGGCGGGGCAGCGGGGTTTCTGGCGGCCATTACCGCTGCCGAACAAAGGCCTGATTTGGAGATTATAATCCTGGAAAAGAATCGAACGGTGTTAAATAAAGTACGCATATCCGGCGGGGGGCGATGCAACGTTACCCACGCTTGTTTCGACAATCGGCTGATGGTAAGCAACTATCCTCGAGGAAATAATTTTCTTAAAAGACTTTTACCAATCTTCGATGCCCAAGCCACGGTGAATTGGTTCTCGGCACGGGGCGTGGCCCTGAAAGCGGAGGAAGACGGGCGAATGTTTCCAATCAGCAACTCCTCGCAAACTATTGTGGACTGTTTGTTGCGCGAGGCGAATAGAAATAACGTGCAGATTAGGACTAGCACCGCCGTTGGGTCATTTCATCTTACCGAGAAAAACTTTATACTAAACTTAACGGATGGTACCACACTCCGAGCTGACCGGCTTCTGATCGCGTCGGGCGGACATCCTAAGCGTGAAGGATTTGACTGGTTGACTGACCATGCCCATGCGGTGGCGTCACCAGTACCGTCTTTATTTACTTTTAATACCCCCAATAATTATCTGTTGTCGCTCTCGGGGGTTTCCGTGCCGGACGCGGAAGTTAAAATTATGAATACTAAATTGGCCTTGCGAGGGCCACTACTCATCACGCATTGGGGGTTCAGTGGTCCGTCGGTGTTGAAGCTGTCGGCTTGGGGAGCAAGGATACTGGCTGAAAAAGGATATAATTTCTCTTGCCGAATTAATTGGCTGCCTTTCCTAAGTGAAGCGGAGATCAGAAGTACTTTAACGCAGGAAAAGCAGTCGCACCCCAAGCAAATGGTCGCAACATATTCGCGGTTCGGCCTACCGCTACGATTATGGCGCGCTTTTGTGGAGAATGCCGAGATTACTTCCGATTTGCGTTGGCTTGATATTTCTAAAAAATCGCTCAACCGCCTAGTAAATAATCTGACCAACAGCCAGTTTCAAGTAAGCGGAAAGACTACCTACAAGGAGGAATTTGTGACAGCGGGAGGAGTCTCATTATTGGAAATAAATCATGACACACTGGAAAGCAAACACGTTCCGGGGTTGTATTTTGCGGGGGAAGTACTCGATGTGGACGGAATTACGGGTGGTTTTAATTTTCAAAATGCCTGGACAACTGGCTATATTGCGGGAAAAAATATCGTCCAGGGTTATTTGGTACGCGAAGACTAGCCTCTCCTGTCCCCATACTCACTCACATTGCTATTTGATTAATGACCTACAAACAAATTCAGGAAACCGCCGATTTTCTTAACAGACTTACCAAAGAATTTTCGCCCGAGATTGGAATCATTCTTGGTACAGGACTTGGTTCATTAGTTGAGGATATTGACGTAGAACACGAAGTCTCTTACGCAGATATCCCTAATTTTCCGGTAGCTACGGTGGAATTCCATTCTGGAAAATTGTTCTTCGGTATGTTGTCTGGCAAAAAAGTAATTTGTATGCAAGGGCGCTTTCACTACTATGAAGGCTACACCATGCAGCAAGTCGCCTTTCCCGTTCGGGTTATGAAGCTGTTGGGCATCAATACTTTGATGGTTTCCAATGCGGCGGGTGGTATGAACGATCTCTACAGGTTGAGCGATTTGATGATAATTAAAGATCACATCAGTCTTTTTCTGCCTCTAAATCCCTTGATAGGCCCGAATCTAGACGAACTCGGCGATCGTTTCCCTGATATGTGTGATCCATACGACCCGGCATTTGTATCTATGGCACTGGGGATTGCACGCGAAAAAGGGATTAGTGTTCACGCTGGGGTGTATGTTAGCGTTCCTGGCCCGCATCTGGAGACCCGGTCAGAGTACCGGATGCTGCGAATGCTTGGTGCCGATGCAGTAGGCATGAGTACCATCCCCGAAATCCTGGCCGCCCGGCAAATGCACCTGCGTTGCTTTGGACTGTCGGTCATAACCGACATGGGCATTCCAGAAAAATTGGAAAAAGCGGATATCGCCAAGATTATCACCGCCGCCAAGAAGGCTGAGCCAAACATGACATTGATAATAAAAGAGATGATCGAGAGGTTATAGAAAAGGTAAAAAGGAAGCACTCAAGTCTTTTTTTTACGTTCAATCGACTTTTTTTAGAAACAAATGAAATTTCATAAACTGAAAATAGGACTTCTTGCTTTATCTGTCGTTGCGGTGACGGTGGGGTGCGATGGCACCAAGGTGCAGGAAGCACCCATCGATGCGCCAGAGGGAATGGTGTACGTTCCTGCGGGCGAAAGCGAAGATGGTGGTGAAATCAATGCTTTTTTCATCGATAAAACGCCCGTAACGGTGGCCGAGTTTGATAAGTTCGTGCAGGAAACAAAGTTCGTTACGCAGGCTGAGCGCTTCGGCGATGCGGGTGTATTCGATGTAAAGACTGGTACTTGGTCGCTGGTTGAAGGGGCAGATTATTGGCATCCGTTTGGCCCGGACGGCCCGGAGGCGCAACCAAATCATCCCGTCACACAGGTATCATGGAACGATGCCACGGCTTACGCCAAGTGGGCTGGCAAGCGTATCCCCAACCCACAAGAATGGTTTCTGGCGGCACGTTTTGGGTTGGATGAGAAAGACATTTATTCGTGGGGCGGCGAAAATTGGATTCAGAATGGAAAATACAGAGCCAATTTTTGGCAAGGTAGTTTCCCTACCTATAACACTGTGGAAGACGGATATTTATATACTTCACCTGTAGGAGAATTTGGAGTCAATAAACTGGGCATTGCCGACATGGGTGGTAACGTATGGCAGTGGACTACCAAATGGAAAGATGAAGCCATCACGGATGAGACGGGCGAAAAAATACAGGTAGGGGGTTCCTACCTGTGCGATCCGGCCGTGTGTCACGGTTTCAGAATTGGTGGCACAGCCTCCTCCACTACTGAAACGAGCCTGTGCCACGTGGGTTTCCGCTGTGTGAAAGAAGTTAACTGATCTTTACTACCTCGGCGGGAATGTTATGTTGGCTTATTACGTCCCGTGTGTATCTCACATGCCCCCGCGGAGCCATCAGATAGAGCTTTCCACCTTTCATGCTGGCGAGTTCGCTGAGCAATTTCCACTTGGATATATCCTTCATGACCTTATCATTTTTGAGGGACACTTCCAGATAATGTTTGTTGAACATATTGGTACCTGTGACGTCGGGAGTAAACACCAGATTATCCTGGGTACGCTCGTATGATTTGGGCGTATCAAAGCCTTCTATATTTGCTTTGATTTCTTTGAATCCGTGGGATTGAGCCCATTTAACTACGCTTTCGATGAATCCGTCTTTTTCCATATAGGCATAAAATTATTCGCTTTCCTGGCTAAATAAGAAAGCGATGTGAATAATTTGAGTCGGTAAGTTGAGACTTTTTGGGTAAAATCTGCTGAGGGACAGAAATATGAAATCCAGATATTTCGCAAGTTACGAAAAAAACGCCCTTTATGCAATTCAAGTCCGGTATTTTCGGAATATCTAGCTACCTTTCATAGTGTCTTTTCCTACAACTCTTTTCTCAATCATTACTGCATGTACTTCTGGCTGAATGTGGGTGCCGTCTGAGTTAGCATAGACTTTGGTGAATTCTGCTCCAAAGTATAATATAATAGATGAATAGTACACCCATAGCAACAGAATGATTATTGATGCGGACGTTCCGTAAGTGGCGCCAAGATCAGACTGGCCGATGTAGAAACTGATACCGAACTTACCTATTCCGAATAGAATAGCCGTGAAGGCTGCCCCTATGAAACACTCTTTCCAGCGTATTTTCCCGTCAGGAAGCACTTTAAATATTACTGCGAACAGCGTCGTAATGACCACAAGTGTTATACCCAGGTTCACTATGTAGAAGATGATAACTGATGCTTCGGAAAATATTCGCTCCAGTCTTTTACTTAATATATCCACCAAAGCATTTACTCCCAGAGACACAAGCAAAAGAAAACCTAACGTCAGAATAATGGAAAAAGACAAAAGACGAGTTTTCAGGTACTTCAGCCACCCTTTCTCGGGTCGTGCCTCAATGGACCATATGTAGTTGATAGAGCTCTGAATTTCTGCGAACACCCCCGTTGCACCGATTAATAGCGTGCCTATTCCTACCGCTGCCGCCACGCCTGACTTGTCGGATAGACTGGCATTTTTCAATATCTCCTGCAATTGAGCGGCGGCCTCGGCCCCAACCAGTCCATTTATTTGATCAAAAATTTCGCCCTGAATTGCCTCCCGCCCGAAAAAGATGCTCAGGGCCGAAATCATCACCAATAGCATAGGAGCTAATGAAAATATGGTGTAATAGGACAGAGCGGCACTCAGCTTCATGCCCTGGTCGTCCATAAACTCTGTCCCGGCCTGCTTTATGATATTAAAGTACTTTTTTACGGGTTCTGGTATGCTCATATTTTGAGAAATATTTTTTTTATAAGAAATGCTCACTAATCCATTTGCTCGTCTTCAAAGGCTTGTCGAGCGCGGGTTAATTCTGTTTGTGTTTTGTTGTTTTTCTGTCGGATAGCTAAATCAATGCCTTCTCTGAAGGCTTCAATAGCCCTATCGTTATCTTGAATGCCAATAAAAAACTGTGCCGCTTGGTAGTAAGTAGGCAGATACTCGGGATGATCATGCAGGAGTTTCTTATATAGCTTCTCAGCTTCTGTAATATCAATTTTTTGGTATTCAAGCGTCAGGGCATATAGATTAAAAGGATCATTAGGGTCCTCTCGATAGAACGTCAACAGTTTTTCTATGAAGGGTGATTTCATAAATAATGTTATGCTTGCATACTATTATGATATTTTCGTATCTTCGCAGCAGACATTTATAAGTTGAAAAGCCATTCCATAATTTCTAAATCCCAAAAATGAAAATACTCGTTTGTATAACCTCCGTGCCGGACACTACGGCGAAGATAAGCTTTACTGAGGACAACACGCAATTCAACAAAGCGGGTGTGCAGTACATCATCGGACCTTACGACGATTACGCCTTAGCCCGCGGCGTGGAGCTAAAGGAACAGTCAGGTGGTAGTTTGACGGTACTCAATGTGGGTACCAGCGAGACCGATACTCAGATTCGTAAGGCACTCGCCATAGGAGCTGACGACGCTATCCGCATCGACACCGAGCCCACCGACTCATATTTCGTCGCGGCACAGATCGCCCATGTGGCTGAACAAAATAACTACGACCTTATCTTAATGGGGCGGGAATCCATCGACTTCAATAGCGGTGTAGTCCACGGATTGGTGGGCGAGATGCTGGGCATTCCCTCCTACTCACCTGTAATGAAACTTGACATCATGGATGGCAAGGCCGAATTCGCCCGCGAAATTGACGGTGGCAAGGAGCACTTGGAAGCTAACCTGCCGCTGGTGCTGGGCTGTCAAGAACCCATTGCCGAATGGAAGATCCCGAATATGCGTGGCATCATGACCGCCCGCTCCAAACCACTAAACGTACTGGAAGCTATCCCGATGGAGGATATGACAGTACTCCAAAAATATACTCTCCCCGCTCCCAAAGGTGAATGCAAAATGATCCCCGCCGAAGACGCAGAGCAACTAATCACGTTGTTGCGTACGGAAGCGAAAGTGCTTTAAACGGTAAACGATGAGTGATCAATGGTATTTTCACTTGTCATATGCATAGGCTTATAAATAGGGAAAATTCTTCCACCCATAATTCATCATTCATAACTCATCATTTAGATAAAGATGTCAGTACTCATATTTGTAGAAATCGATAACGGTGCCATCAAGAAATCTTCTTTGGAAGCCATATACTACGGCTCGAAAGTCGCTGAAAACACTCAATCAAGTGCCACCGTTCTGGCCATCGGTGCCGCCGATGCGGACGCTTTAAAGGCCGCCGGAAAATTCGGCGCTAAGAAAGTCCTTCACGCCGCCGACGAAAAACTATCTCATGAAAATAGCTTGGCCTACGCCGACGTGCTGGTGCAGGCCGCCCAGCAGGAAGACAGCAAAATCGTCATCATGGCCAAGTCGGGCCTGGGCGATGCTGTTGCCGCCCGTGCCGCAGCCAAATTAAAAGCTGCCATCGTATCGGGCGTCACTGATCTGCCTGACACGAGCGGCGGCTTCATGGTAACGCGCGCGATCTACACCGGAAAAGCCTTTGCTACCGTAGAAATGAATACGGACGTAAAAGTACTGGTTGTACGCAAAAACGCCGTAGAGGCAGTAGAAACTGATGCCCAAGCCAGTGTTGAATCCTTTTCACCCACTCTGCGTGACTCTGATTTTGCCGCTACGGTAAAGAATGTAGAAAAAGCCGGTTCGGAGTTATCGCTCACAGACGCTGATATAATTGTATCGGGCGGCCGGGGCATGAAGGGGCCCGACCATTGGGATCCATTGCTGGAACTGGCAGGAGCCCTTGGCGCCGCCACTGGTTGTTCCAAACCTGTCTCTGACTTGGATTGGCGCCCTCACCATGAACACATTGGGCAGACGGGCATCAAGGTGGCCCCAAACCTATACATTGCCTGTGGCATATCAGGAGCGATCCAGCATTTGGCGGGTGTAAATGGTTCTAAGACGATCGTGGTCATCAACAAAGATCCTGAGGCACCCTTCTTTAAAGCCGCCGACTACGGTATCGTGGGTGACGTATTCGATATACTACCTAGGTTAACCAAAGCTGTGGAAGCCTCGAAATAAACTTCAACAGCCCAATTTGACCCGTCCTGCATTTTTTAATGCAGGACGGGTTTTCTATTTTTGCATTTTTATTTTTTGGAGGAGTTCTCGTCCCCACCTGCATTTCTTTCACCCAGATTTAACTTTGTCAAGTGAAAAAAATTAAATTAGAAATATTAGGGCTGTCGCCCAGCCAATCTCAAACGGGCTCTTTTGCCTTGGTTTTGGGTGAAGAACTGGGTAATCGCCGCTTGCCTATCATAATTGGAGTATTTGAGGCTCAGGCCATCGCAGTACAAATCGAGAACATAGTCCCCAATCGGCCCATGACACACGATTTGTTCAAATCATTTGCGGAAGCACTTAACTATACTTTGAAAGAAATCGTCATTTCGGACCTTAGTGAAGGCATTTTCTACGCTAAAATAATTTGCGGTGACGATTTGCGTGAGGTTGAAATTGACTCACGTCCTTCCGATGCCATTGCGATCGGCCTGCGCTTTGATGTACCTATCTACACTTTTGAAACCATTCTATCAGAAGCAGGTATCGTTGCCAGTGGTTTGAACGAAGAGGAGGGAGAAGAAGATGAAGACGAGCTGGTGCGTGAAACCCTCCGTACCAAGGGATCATTCAATGAGCAGATTCGGGATATGTCCAACGATGTGCTCCAAAAAATGCTGGACGAGGCTCTAAAAAAGGAAGAGTACGAAAAAGCCGCCAAGATTCGGGACGAGTTGGAGAAGCGTAATTGAAGAGCACCGCTTCCATCTTTTCGTTAAAAATCGTTAAGTCCCCCTTACTCCGCCACGCCGACGGATATTAATCAGTAGTTTTGCGAGCAGTCGCCCACCGGGAATTGCACCAATGGCCAAAAAGAAAAAAATCGGGAGTTATCCCAACA
>NZ_JBGSXF010000457.1:0-6077 GCF_041751555.1 Persicitalea sp.
CTTTTTTCAATTCAATAATGTACAACATCATTTCCTCGATCTTTTCCAAAAGAACGGCATCGGTCTTCTGCAAATCGTTGCCGTTCTCGACCATTTCCTGGGCCGAAGGAACGCCTGGCAGATGCTTGTTCTCTTTAATGAAAGATTCTACCTCTTCCACCGTGCGTAGTTTGTAGTCGTCTTGTAAGACGTTGTCGCGCCAGTCGGCGGTACTCTTAACCGCCACCTTCACGCGCTCGGTCAAAATACCGTCTGAAACATAAAGCTTATAGCCTTCGGGCGTGATGCTTAGTCCGGTGCCGATCATGATACCACCCAGATTGTTATTGACGAGATGGTTGTCGGCGGTAAGCGTCCAATGGCGATCCAGGCTTTCCGCGGCTTCCCTCGCGCCGGGGGTAGTACTGCGCATCACGTTGCCGCTACCATCTACTACCAGCGGAAAAACCGTCCCGGTGGAGGTGGGCAGGTTTTCCAACCGTACGCCGGTAGCTGTAGAGCCACCTGCTGTCACGTGTAGCCGAGCAGCGGGGCCTGTGTTGCCAATACCTACATTTACCTGATTGGCCCCGGTACCGCCTAATACAAGGCTGTTACTGGCGGAAACCTCTGCGTTAGCCCCGATGGCAGTAGCGTTAGTAATAGAAGCCGCTCCAGCCCCAATCGCTTTGGTTAGAGAGCCAACGAGTGTATTGTTGCTTCCGCTGACCACGCCAACGCCGCTCGAATAACCAATAAACGAGTTATTGTTACCCGATGTGTTGTCATAGCCAGCGTCTCTACCCAGTATCATGTTGAAACTGCCTGTAGTACTGCTAAACGCTGAATTGACACCAGCAAAGAAATTGCTCGATCCAGTAGTATTCTTGGAGCCTGCATAGTACCCCAAAAACATATTATCGCTTCCGTTGCTGAGAACGCCAGAGTTAACCCCCATCAGGAAGTTCCGGGTTCCTGTCGTATTGGTTACACCTGCATCACGGCCAATGAATATGTTGTACTGTCCTGTTGTGGTGTTTTGTCCAGCTCTTGTCCCCACAAACACATTAAAAGGAGCATTGGAGTTGGCTCCAGCGTTGAAACCCATCATGATATTATCCTCAGATGCAGCGGTAGCACTTATGCCAGCACCATTTCCTATTGCAAAGCTGTTCAGTGAAGGAACAGAAAGGATCCGCTGGTTATTGATTCGAAACCCATTTGTGGAGGGAACGTTAATGTCTCCGTTCACGTCCAGACGCTGTACGGGACTAGTAGTGCCGATGCCAACATTACCCGCCGTAAAGGAGATGTTAGAACCGGAGGTAGTCCATGGACTGGAACCACCTCCTGTGCCGCCTGCGTCAGGGGCCAAGAAGATAAGTCCCGTGGCGTCTACAGTGAGAACCTTGCCGTTGGAAGCTCCTGTGGTGGAACCGCTGTTGAGGTTAGCCATTTTCACACCCTGATTGCCAATGACCAGTGGCTGCCCGGTAGGCGTGGTAATTTGATTTTGGGCTTCGCTTACGAAGGCGACAGCCAAAAGGGCCAAGACGAAAGTAAATCTCTTTTTCATAGTTTGATTTGGTAGGAATGTTTCATGTTGAATCAAAACAACGCTTCTAAGGTAAGGATTTAAATTAAAAACTGAAAAAGAAAATTATCAAACGGTATATTCCATAGAGAGCCGAAGAAGTATCTCTTATTCTTTTATTTCTGTGTGAGTAAGTTTACGAAAACCTCTCCTGAATCTTTTCCTTTCTGAATAATAAAAACAACAGTGTGACAAAGCCACCGAAGATTGCGAAGCCCAGTGCGTACAAGCTCCGTTTTGGTGAACTTCTTATGTTTGGTACCATTGGAGGATCCAGTACTTTTAGTACTGGGGTGTCCTCCAAAGCCAATAATCGGGCGGCCTCCAGTTGGCGGGCTAATTCGCCGTACAGGGATTGTGCCTGGAGAAAATCGCCTTGCAATCTCTGTTCCTCTACTTTTGCTACATTCGTGTAGGCGTTACGATTGCGATCACGGTAGGCGTTCAAGGTCATTTCTGCATTCCGGTACTTTCCTTTTGCTTCCGCCATTTGCTTCTGCAAAAAAGCAACCTTTTCAACCTTTTTACCACCCCGGTACTCTGTCACAAAACTCCTGAGGTAAGAAAGGCTGAAAGTGGCGCAAGCGGCCGCCAATGTGGGGTCTGGCATGACTGCCTTTACAGTGAGTACACCAGTCATTTTATCAAAAGTGGCTGTTATTCGTTTGCTGACCCCCTTCATGATACGCTCCTGCTCTTTGGAAAGAACAATAAGTGTATCACCCTGCGCAATTTGCTGGGCGGTTAGCGGTTTTGCATTCTCGTCGAGGTAAGAAATCAGGTTGACTTTTTTTCCGTTGCTAAGGGGAAGTGGTGTGGAGAACAGCTTCAAAACAAACGGCTTGCTTGCCAAGATACTCGGATACAAATCCGGGCGAATGGCCTCTGAATTGTTCTTTCCTATCGATATTCCTGCCAAACTGGCTAAGTCGCTAAGGCTCCCTGTCCCCGAGATACCCGTACCGTATTCTGGTAAAATATTGGCGGTGGACTCAAATTCAGGTTTGACAAGCCAGGCCAGCCCATAACCGACCCCGCCAGATAGCAGCCCTGCCAAAAACAGGACAAGCCAATATTTTCTGAAAAATGAAAATATATCTGACAGCCTCACTTCCACAATATCGTCTTGAGGAATAGGGGGTGCTGGGTGCATAATTAAACGATGTTAAAATAAGCGGATAACTGTGATGGCCAACGTACTCAATAACGAAAGAATCGCGATGCGCTCACCTGGGGTAGTTTCACGTCCGGTTTTTACGAGTTTGGCCGGGACGCTGATGGTAGTGCCGGGACTGATTTTTGGGCGTATCGGAAAGAAGAGAAAATGATCGGTGCGGTCCAGTCGCCCGTTGGCGTACGCCACGTAAGCTTTGTTCCTGCGAGCATTATCGGAATAGCCTCCGGCCTGAGCGATGTAATCACTGAAACTAAACGAAGGATCGTAGTTTACGATGGATGGATTGAGGACTTCACCCATAATGCGGACGGTTTCGTTGCGCCGGGGGATAATAATGGAGTCGCCCTGTTGTACCAAAATGTTAGCAGGCTGGTCGGGATTATTGAGAATGGAAACCATGTCTAACCCGACGAGCTGCCGTCCAGTCTGCTTTGTAGTTAAGGAAGCCAAGGAGTCGGCCCGAAGCCTCCGCTGTCCTGATGTTAATACATTTTCTCCCGGTTCGTCAAGAACTCTTCTTTCGAGAATGGTGCTTTCCAGTAATTGGCTGTCTCTCATCTGCTCGTCCGAGATTTGGCGGGTGAGGCGCGCCCCAGCCAGGAAAGCGCTGGGCTTGAGCCCACCCGCCCGCTGAATTACATCTGAAATACGCTCGGCGTTGTTGAGAATAGCGTAGCGACCGGGATACATGACTTCACCTTCCAAAACGATGGTTTTCTGTTGTTCGTAATTCGGTGATTTGCGTACGAAGACCACATCAAATGGGGCAAGTTCAAGGCTCTGATTTCCGGCCAGAATTTTCAGGTCTTTATCCACGTCGAAGCGAAAGATTTCGGTGGTTTGGGTAGAGGCCGTACTTATTGTATCACCCTTTATGCGCCGCGCTACTTCGATACGGTAGGGAATGGCCGCCTCGGCATAGCCATCGGCTAAATATATCAGGTCGGACACGGTCATACCCTCGGCGTAGGGAAAAGTATAGGCCTTGTTCACTGCTCCCTGAATGGAAACGGTGCGGCTTTCCTGCAACTCCTGCACCGATTTGACGATGAGTTTATCGTCGCGCTTCAACTGAATATCTTCGGTTTCACCTCGCATCAATTTGCGCAGATCAATAGCAAGAAGCTGGGGCTCGCGCAGATCGTTCTTACGCTCCAACACGGCGCGGTTAAGGAAGGCGTCTTCCTGCAAACCCTCGGCTTTAGAAATAAGATCTTTCACGGTCCGGAGTCCGTCCTCGATGGCGTACATACCTGGTCGATAGACGGAACCCTCCACCAGCACCATATTTTCGTAGCGGTCAAGCACTTTGCCTATTTCGAACACATCACCATCCTGCGGCGTAAAGGTCTCGGCGTTGTCCTTACTCACCTGACCTACTCTGAGTTCGCGACCGTTGTTGCGGCGGTACTGCACGGCGGCGGTGTAGGCGTTGCTGGCGTAACCCCCGGCGTACTGTATGAGATCGGCGAAGGTTTCGCCGGATTTGGTTTCGAAGAGCCCCTCGTGCTTTACCTCTCCGAGTAGTTCCACGCGATTTTGGTAGGGATACACCATGATAATGTCCTGGTCTTTCAGGCCTACATTGTTTTTCAGTTCGCCGTTGAGCAGGAACTGGTACAGGTCGATCTTGGCCACCACGTTGTTGTCCCGAATCACCTCGATCTTGCGCAAAGAACCACTCTCGGTCGGCCCGCCCGAGTAGTAAAGGGCGTTGAAGGCCGTAGCCAGCGACGACAGCGAGTAGGAACCCGGCCGCGCCACTTCGCCCGTCACGATCACTTTGATACTGCGGACGTTGCCCAGTGTGACGGTCGCGTAGGTGCCGCTGCCGGAGCGGTTGAGACCGGAAAAAGCCTGCCGCAAGCGGCTGATGATCCGCTCCTTTGCTTCCTCGATTGTGAGACCATTGACATAAACCGGGGCCAGGTTGAGCATCTTGACCGTTCCTTCGGGGCTGACATCCAGCCGAAAGTTTTCGACGGCGTTGCCATATATATCCACGATCAGTTCGTCTTCGGGCCCAAGCACGTAGTTTTTGGGCGTGGCCAGGTTCAGATTAGGGGCAAAGTCGATCCTTTGATTATCGGACTTATTGAACAAAGACGCGCCAAAAATGCGCCGTTGCGTATCGGAAAGGGGATTAGTTTCGGACTGCCGATTCTGGGATTGATTTTGATTTTGGAGATTATTATCGAACTGAGTGCTCTGCGCCGAACGCTCCATATTCTCCATTCCCATCTGCCGACGCCCACCGTTCAAACTATCGCGCCGGGAGCGGTTTATGCTTGGGTTTTCGGACTGAGCATTAGTCAAGCGGCCGCGTAGTTTGGCAATATCATCCAGGGTGAAGCCCCGCGCCATGGCGGCCTGCTCGATCTGCATGTCCGACATCCCGCTGGCCTTGGCTTGCTGGTAGTACTTCATCAGTTGCGAGTTGGACATCTGCGAAGGGTCGGGGGTCTGGGCCGAAGCCGGAACCGCCAGGCAAAGGCAGAGAAGAAGCAGTGCGGGAAGACCGCGCGGCAAAACAGCTTTTTGGGCGAGTTTCGTAGTCAAGGTACTTTTTATTAGTAAATGAATGAAGGTAGCTTAGTTGTTTGCCACCTTGATACTCAATTCTTTTAGTTGCTGGTCAGCAATGGGGGAGGGGGAGTCGATCATCACATCGCGGCCCGAGTTGTTTTTGGGGAAAGCGATGAAGTCGCGGATGGATTCGGCCCCGCCGAAGAGGGAACAGAGGCGGTCGAAGCCGAAGGCGATGCCTGCGTGAGGCGGGGCGCCAAACTCGAAAGCATTGAGCAAGAAACCAAACTGCGCCTGCGCTTCCTCGGCGGTAAAACCCAGAATCTCAAACATTTTCTTTTGCAGTTCTTTCTGGAAAATCCTGACCGAACCGCCACCTACTTCCACACCGTTGATGACCATATCGTAAGCGTTGGCGCGTACTTTGCCGGGATGGGTCGCCAGTAGCGGGATGTCTTCCGGCTTGGGGCTGGTGAAGGGATGGTGCATGGCGTACCAGCGGCCCTGGGTAGCGTCGTGTTCGCCCTCGCCGTATTCCAGCAGCGGAAAGTCAACTACCCAAAGTACCCGGTAATCGTCGGCTTTGCGCAGGCCCAGGCGGTTGCCCATTTCCAGGCGCAGTTCGCTGAGTTGCTTGCGGGCCTGATTGGCCTCGCCCGAAATCAGCAACAGCAGGTCGCCGGGCTGCGCGTCGAAGGCTTCGGACCATTGCTGCAGACTGGCTTCGTCGTAAAACTTATCCACGGAAGATTTTAAAGTGCGATCCTCATTGTACCGCACATAAATTAATCCCTTCGCTCC
>NZ_JBGSXF010000458.1:0-8854 GCF_041751555.1 Persicitalea sp.
GCCGGAATATTCAGGCTGCGGCAGAGCGCGATGACCAGATGCGTGAAGTCGCGGCACACGCCAGTTCGGTTGTTCACTAAGTCGAGGGCGGTGGTCGTAGAGTTCGTCACGCCGTACTGGTAGTTTACATTTTGATGTACCCAGCTGCGAATAGCCTCCACCTGCTGATAACCCGGCGCGGCATTGCCAACGATTTCAGAAGCCAAGTTATAAATCTGCGGTAGATCCGACTGGCAGTAGCGGCTGGGCAGGATGTAGAGCATGATGTCGTCGGGTAGTTCTTCGATATTGACGAAGCCCGGTTGCGGATTGGGCAGTGGCGGCGTTTCGACCACGTCGGCCTCCACCTCGGCGGTTATCGTTACTTGTCCTAGCGGCAGCGTGGCCCGCTGGCAGGAATTGCCGTAACTATCGATGAACTCGGTGAAATGTACGGAAGGATTTATGTCGAAGTTTTCTTTGTAAATCGCCTGTCCGCCCTGGCGCCGGGGGCGCAGCATCATGGACACTGGCGTCGGGTTGTTGATTTGGTACGTAAAAACGCACTTTCCTCGCATTTTCATAAATAGAAAGTTGTAATTTTATGGGGAAAATTATAAAGCAGCTAATTGATTGTCAGCTTATTTATGGATTGATTACGTTTTACACAAAAAACTATTCCTGTAAATTCCGATTGAATGAGCTTTTTACGAAAAGTGGGCAAAAGTACCAAGAAAAGGCGGGAATCCGGTAGTAGGAGCAAGGCGATCAAGTACTTTTAGGGACATGAGAAAGATTATCCTGCAATCCCTGATTTTCGCGGTGACCCTGGCCGCCAGTCCAAACGTCTTCGCCCAGGAAGCCAACTACGACGAGAGTAAAGTACCTGCTTACACCCTGCCGGAGGTACTTGTGACCCAAAGCGGCCAGAAAGTAAGTACCGTCAAAGACTGGGAAACCAAACGCCGCCCCGAAATCCTGGCTTTATTCTCTGAACACGTGTACGGCAAAACGCCGACGAAAAAACTGCCCATCCGCTTCGAGGTCACCGATCTGGACGAAAACGCACTGGGCGGTAAAGCCACGCGCAAGCAGATACGGGGGTACTTTACGGCGGATAAGTCGAAATACATGGATATCTTGCTGTATCTGCCGAACGCGGAGAATAATCCGAGCGCGGCCCGTCCCGTCCCGGTATTTGTAGGTCTGAACTTCGCCGGCAACCAAACTACCCATGCCGATCCGGCCATCCGCCTTACTCAAAGCTGGGTGAGGAACCGCGAGGACGCTGGCATCACCGGGAATAAAGGCAGCGACGAAAGCCGGGGAAAACTAGCCAAACGCTGGCCCGTAGAACAGATTTTGGCGCGTGGCTACGGCGTGGCTACTGTCTTTTGCGGCGACATCCAGCCTGATCGTCCCGACAACTACGGCGAGGGCGTTCTTCCTTTATTTTACGAAAAAGGTCAAACCAAACCCGCCGATGATGAATGGCAGACGATTGGTGCCTGGGCCTGGGGCCTGAGCCGGGCGATGGACTACCTGGAAACGGATAAAGATGTGAACAGCAAACAAGTGGCGGTCGTCGGTCATTCGCGGCTGGGCAAGGCGTCGCTTTGGGCCGGGGCGCAGGATGAGCGGTTCGCACTAGTCATTTCCAATGATTCGGGCGAGGGCGGCGCGGCGATCACCCGTAGAGAATACGGCGAGCAGATTGAGCGCATCAACACCGCTCTTCCGTATTGGTTTTCTGGTAATTATAAAAAGTACAATGGCCGCGAAGCCGACCTACCCGTGGACTACCACGAATTGATAGCCCTCATTGCCCCGCGCCCGGTGTACGTTGCCAGCGCCTCCGAAGATCAGTGGGCCGACCCTAAGGGTGAGTACTTAGGCGCCTACCACGCCGGGCCCGCCTACGCGCTGTATGGCAAACCAACCCTGTCATCGGATACTCCGCCGGGCCTCGAAGTACCTATTGGGCAAAAGACCTGGACGGGCTACCACGTGCGGAACGGCAAGCACGATATTCTGCTGTACGATTGGACGCAGTTCATGAATTTTGCGGACTTTCATTTTAGGCAGAAGTAGTGAGATCGCTTACATCGCCATCATCCCTCCGTCCAGCGGCAGGGCCAGGCCCGTAACGAAGGAATTAGCGGGGTCGCAGAGCCAGAGGATGCCCTGGGCAATGTCTTCCGGCTCGCCGTAGCGGCCTAGCGGGATGTTTTTCAGAAGTTTTTGCTCGTAGCCGGGAGCCAGAGCGAAGAGCTTGTCCACCATGCCGGAGTGCGTGAAGGCGGGGCAAATGGCGTTGATGCGGATGTTCTGCCGGGCGTATTCCATCGCGGCCGCTTTGGTGAGGCCCACCACGGCATGCTTGGTGGCGGTATAGACCGAGTTGTTGGGCATGGCCCGCAGCCCCGCCACGGAGGCCACATTCACGATGCGCCCGCCGCTTTCCTGCGTGAGCATCTGCCGGATTTGCTGCTGCATCCCGAAAAACACACCGCCCAGATTCACGTCCAGCACCTGGCGGTACTCCGCCTCGGGTACTTCGGCGAGCTTGGCGATGTTGCCGCCGATGCCCGCGTTGTTGATGGCGATGTCCAGCCGCCCGTACTTTTCGAGGGTACTTTGCACGAGGTCGGCGATTTGCTTCGGATCGGTCACATCGCAGCGGATGAAGGTACTTTGGCCACCTTCGCTTTCGATGAGCGAGGTACTTTCCTGGCCGCTTTCTTCATTCAGGTCAGACACCACGACTGCCGCCCCTTCGCGGGCAAAAGCCAGAGCCGCGCCCCGGCCAATGCCGGAACCTGCTCCCGTGATGAGGACGACTTGGTCGATGAATCTTTGCATAGTAAGGGTAGTTTGCTTTCAGCTTTCTGTCAAGTAAACTACCTTCTCCCGCTTTTCTACCATCCTGCCGATAGGTTCGGCTTCGATGTTGAAAGTCCGCAGGATCGTTTCTACCTCCGCCTGGCCTTCGGGCGTCACGGCGATTAGCAGACCGCCGCTAGTTTGCGGATCGGCCAGAATGTAGCGTTGGGTTTCGGTGAGGTCGGCGACTTTATGGCCGTAGCTCTGCCAGTTGCGAACCGTGCCGCCGGGGAAGGATTTTTGGGCCAGATAATCCTCGATGAAAGGTAGTTTGGGTACTTTGGCGAAGTCGATAACTGCGCTCAGGCCGCTGCCCCCGGCCATCTCGATGAGGTGACCCAGCAAGCCGAAGCCCGTTACGTCGGTAAGTGCCTGTACGGATTCCAATGCGCCCAGCGCTACACCTACTTTGTTGAGTTGGCGCATTTGGTCGGCGGCGAGGTGGGCGTGTTCGTCGCGCAGTAAGCCTTTTTTCTGGGCTGTGGTTAGGATACCTACCCCAATTTTTTTGGTCAAGTATAGCAGGTTACCTTCGGTGGCGGTGTCGTTGCGCTTCAAGTGCTGCACCGCGACGCGACCCGTGACGGCTAAGCCGAATATTGGCTCGGGGCTGTCGATGCTGTGGCCACCCGCCAGCGGAATGCCCGCCTCGGCGCAAATGGCGCGGCTACCTTCGATGACGCGCCCGGCAATTTCGGGAGCCAATTTGTCGATGGGCCAACCCAGGATGGCAATGGCCATCAGCGGTTGTCCGCCCATGGCGTACACATCCGAAATAGCGTTGGCCGAGGCGATGCGCCCGAAATCGTAAGGGTCGTCCACGATGGGCATGAAGAAATCGGTGGTGCTGATGATGGCGTCGCCGTTGCCGAGATCCAGCACAGCAGCATCGTCGCGGGAATTATTACCCACCAGCAAAGCACTGGTGTCAAAAGATGGCAAGCCGGGAAAGGCTGCTGAAGAATCGTTGCCGTGCAGGATTCTATCCAGGATTTGGGGCGAAATCTTGCAACCGCAGCCCGCGCCGTGGCTGTATTGGGTCAATAATACCGTTTCTGGTAGTGTATTCATAAATATAGTTGGGAGGAAGTCATTGAGTTTACACGGGTGTGAAACCCTACGAGTTTTTGAGCGACTGAATTTGGAGGAAATGGCTCATGGTAACGATGCTCGTTTGCTGGTAGCTGCCCATAACCAGCAAGTCCTTATCACCGGTGATTAGGTAGTCTGCTTTGCATTTTCCACAAATAGCTAACAGATAATCGTCCTTCTCATCTCTCACTAATTGTAAGACCGTACCAATTGACACCTGTTTCAACCGTAACAGAATCAATGACTTGAACCGCCGAACCTGAAGCGGCTTTATGATCTTGGCGAACTTCACCCGGTAGATAACTTCTTCAAACTCTTCGAGTAACTCGGCTGAATAGAAAACGTCGATAAATGGATTCTGTAAAATCTCGTAATATATCGTTCGGCGGGGTTTTCGGCTAATACAGGCTGAGATGTACCAATTGGCATCGAGAACTACCTTAGTCTTCCTTCCTCTTAGCATTCCGGTAAGCATTTATTTCTGCCTGAATCTCCTCAGATGACATTTCCACATCCGGCATTTCTGCATCTAGCTCTTCGAAAAGTTCATCGGAGATATTCAATTGGATTCTTTTTGCTACTGCTAGTTTGTCTTTCACAGGCAGGGCTTCGAAAGCCTTCAATATTTCTGTTTGAGTAGTCATACCATGCCTGGGTAAAGGATTTTAAACAAAGTTATCGATAAAAAGGAGAAGCTCATTTCGGTGCGCACAATTTTCCCGGCACGTAGTGTAATGCAACTCTGAAAACCTTTAGTCGCTTAAAAAGTTCATCACAAAGAACTTAGAATCTCCTTAGAAAGATTAACAATTTCTTAACATGAGGAAATATTGCAGTATTAAGATTCGCTTCTGCATTTTTCCCACAAATCAAGGGGTTATGAAACTCAGTATAGTATTTTAGTAGGACAAAGGGCGTTGTTTGGCAAGAAAATTTAGCCTTATTTTGCGGCCAAATTCATCAACCCCATACACAAGTGAAGCAACAAACATCTCTAACCAAATCCCAATTCCCTATGAACAGGAAAGGTTTACTTTTCAAATCGGTCGGGCTGACGCTGCTGGCGTTCGTGCTGACTTTTATGAGCGCGCAGGCGCAGGTGACGTCCTCGGCCATCACGGGCCGCGTCGCCGACGATAAGAACGAAGGCCTCCCTGGGGCCACTGTGGTGGCCACGCACCTACCCTCGGGTTCGCAGTACGGCACGGTAACGAATGAGTCAGGTCGCTACACCATTCCCTCGGTACGGGTGGGCGGACCATATAAAGTGACGGTTTCTTACGTGGGATACAACGAGCAAGTGCAAAATGACATTTTTGCCAACCTCGGTACGTCAGCCAACGTGAGCTTCAGAATGCAGGACGAGGGAACCCAGTTGCAGGAAGTGCAGGTCGTTTCCCGGCGCAGCGATGTATTCAGCTCGGAACGCACGGGGGCAGCCACGACGGTTACCTCGGAACAGCTCAAAGCCCTGCCAACAATCAGCCGGAGTCTGAACGACTTCACCCGCCTGACGCCGCAGTCCAACGGCAATAGCTTCGGTGGCCGCGATGGTCGTTACAACAACATCACGATCGACGGCGCCAACTTCAACAACAACTTCGGTTTGAGTTCGAGCAACCTGCCCGGCGGCAGCGCGCAGCCCCTTTCGCTGGATGCCATCGAGGAAGTTCAGGTGAACATCGCTCCTTACGATGTGCGTCAGGCCAACTTTACCGGTGCGGGCATCAACGTCGTCACCAAGAGTGGCACCAATCAGGTGAAGGGAACGGCTTACACGTATTTCCGTAACGAAAAATATAACGGTACCAAAGTGGGAGACGTAGAGTTACCCGCCGCTGACAAGACCAACAACCAAATCATCGGAGGTACCATCGGTGCGCCTCTGATCAAGAACAAGCTCTTTATTTTTGTTAATGGCGAGTATGAAAAGAACGTTCGTCCCGGTTTTAACTTTGTGGCTTCGCGCCCTGGTGCGACAGGTTCCAATGTCTCACGAACAACTGCTGCTGACCTGGAAGCGGTTTCCAACTTTGCTCGTTCTGAGTACGGTTACGAAACTGGCCCCTACGAAGGCTATGCCAGTAATTTCACTCAGCAAAATTTCAAGATTCTGGCCCGCCTCGACTGGAATATCAGCAACAATCACAAGTTCAATGTCCGCTATTCGGATGTCAAGAACACGGACGACAATATAATTAACGGTCGTTCGGCGCCCAACCCCCGCGCTTCGTCGAACCGCGTGAGCCAGAACGCTCTGACCTATGAGAACTCAAACTACGGTTTTCAAAACAGTGTCCGTTCTATCGCGGCTGAATTGAACTCGACGTTCAATGGCCGATTCTCCAACCAGTTCCTGGCGACTTATACATTTATCGAAGATACCCGTACTTCCAAGAGCTCGGATTTCCCCTTCGTCGATATCTGGAAAGACAAGGATAACTACATCAGCCTGGGATACGAGTTGTTCAGTTATAATAACAATGTGAAGAACACAGTCTTTAACGTGATCGACAACTTCACCTACTATGCGGGCAAGCATACCATTCTCGGCGGTGTTTCCTACGAGCAAATGTACTTCGCCAATAGCTTCCTGCGGTATGGCACCAGCTATTACCGTTTCAATTCGGTGGAGGACTTCCTGGCTAAGAAACTGCCAACGGCTTACGCTTATACATACAGCTTGCAGCCCGGTGTTTCTGCTCCTGCTTCCGACCTCACTTTCGGCCAGGCTTCGGCTTACCTGCAGGACGAGTTCAGCGTTAGCCCAAAGTTGAAGCTGACCGCAGGTGTTCGCGTCGATATGCCCGTTTATCCGGTAGCGCCTATCGAGAACCCAGCGGTAACGAAACTTTCGTTCAAAAACGGAGAAAAGATTACGACGGGACAGTGGCCCACCTCCAAGCCTGCCATCTCTCCCCGCGTCGGCTTTAACTTTTCGGAAACGGAGAAAGGCTTTCAAATACGTGGTGGAACGGGTGTGTTCAACGGTCGTATTCCCTTTGTATGGTTCACTAACCAGCCCACCAACAGCGGTGTGATCCAAAATACTTTTGAAGAAACGAGAACGGCAGAATTGGTTAAATATCCTTTCAGCCCCAATCCTACTGCTCACCTGGATAAGCTCCCCCAGAACGCGGGCCAGTCGGCCCCCAGCAGCTTGGCCTCGGTCGATCCTGATTTCAGGATGCCCCAAATCTGGCGTACTAACCTGGCGATCGACAAGAAATTGCCTGGTGACGCTTCTTTAACTCTGGAAGCCATTTACTCAAAGGAGTTAGTAACGGTGTATCAGCGCAACATTAACTACAACGATCCTGTCAGTACTTTAAAAGGAGCCGATAATCGTCCGCTGTATACGAGTGCAACGCGTCGGGTAGTTCCCTCTATCTCGGAAGCAATGGTACTTGATAACACTTCCGGCGGCGGCGGACTTTCGCTGACGGCTGAGGCCAAGAAGCGGTTTAACAGAGGGCTCTTCACCAGCCTGGCTTACACTTTCAACAACGTAAAAGACCTGACGGGCAACCCTGGTTCACAAGCTGCCTCGGCTTGGTCGAACAACGTAGCTGTTGGAAGCCTGAACGACCTGCCCTTGGCCTACTCGGATTACGCCGTTCCCCACCGCGTGGTTGGTGCCATTTCGTATCGTCTGGACTACCTCGATCACTTGGCGACTACCTTCTCGCTATTCTATGAAGGACAAAGCCAAGGCCGTTATTCCTACGTCTATAACGGCGATGTCAACAGTGACGGTTTGAACTCCGACCTGCTGTATATTCCCAGCGGACCGAGTGAGATCCTGTTTGAAGATGTAATAAATACCGATAAAACGATAAAATACACTGCCCAGCAGCAGTCGGATGCATTCTTCAAGTATGTGGAGCAGGATCCTTACTTGAGTAAGAACAAGGGTAAGTACGCTGAGCGCAACGGCGCGCTGGCTCCCTGGTTCAATCGCATTGACTTCCGGGTTCTGCAGGATTTCTACCTCAATGTCGGTGGCAAACGCAATACACTTCAATTCGGTCTCGACGTCCTCAATCTTCCCAACCTGCTGAAGTCGAGTTGGGGCATTCGTCAGCGTACTGCTGTCAACAATGCCGCCATCCTACAGTATCGCTCACTCAAAGATGGTCAGCCTGTCTTCCGTCTTTCCGAAGCAGGTGGTGCGTTGCCAACCAATACTTTCGAAAATATTCCTTCCGCTTCCACTACCTGGGGAGCGCAAGCCAGCATCCGCTACATTTTCAACTAAGATTTAGTTTAGTCAAGAATGCAAAAATCCCGCGCCATCTGGTGCGGGATTTATTTATGCAGTAAAAAAACGCGATCAGTAACCCGGCGTGTCGTCGGTAGGTACCGCTCCCGCCGAGAAGTCGTTGTTGAACCGTTTCTTCGCTTCTTCGAGCATCGCAACGGTAGCCGAGGCACCTACGCGCGTCGCGCCCCACTCACGCACTTTCAGCAATTCGTCCAAAGTCCGGACGCCGCCCGCGGCCTTCACCTGCACTTCAGGTGCACTATGTTGGCGCATTAGTTTGAGGTCGTGTTCGGTGGCACCGAGGTAGCCGTAGCGGCCATCGTCGCCTTTGTTGAAGCCGTAGCCCGTGGAGGTCTTCACAAAATCAGCCCCGACCTCGCTGCAAATCTCGCAAAGGCGGATTTTGGAAGCGTCGTCGGGTAGGTAGTCGTTCTCAAAAATGACTTTCACAATGGCTCCCTCGGCGTGGCTGGCTTCGGTCACGGCCTGGATTTCATCGCGGACGTAGTCCCAGTCCCCGCCCAGCACTTTCCCGATATTGACGACCATATCGATCTCGACGGCCCCGTCGCGGCAAGCCTGAATCGTTTCGGCGACTTTGATGCCCGTGGCGCTGTTCCCGTGCGGAAAACCGAT